>CBJNAT010000505.1:0-3260 GCA_966434585.1 uncultured Gammaproteobacteria bacterium
CATGCTCGCCGACATGGACGCGTGGGGTTACACGTTTCGCCTCGGTTCGGCCGCCGCGTGGTTCGAGTGCGACGCAGAGGACGCCCGCAGTTGGTTGGTCGCCCACGGCCTGCTCGACGGCGAGGGCCGGCTCACTTACCACGTGCGGGTGTAAAGTGGCCCACCTGTGCCACTGACGTTGCATCTCCACGATGGCTACGAAGAAGCGTCCCGCGTTGCGCCGTCCCGCTCGCAAACCCAGCTCTGGCAAACAGAGCGCCGGCAAACAACGCGACCATGCGCGTCACGCCGTACTCGCCGGACGTAAACGCATCGCAAAGAGCCCTGGAGGTTTGCGGACGCTTTATCCAGCCATCAAACCGTACGCGAGCGGTATGCTGCGCGTCTCCGACGAGCACGAGCTCTACTACGAAGAATGCGGCAATCCCAAGGGCAAGCCGGCGCTTTTCGTTCACGGCGGCCCGGGTGCAGGGTGCGATGCGCGCGCTCGCTCGTTCTTCGATCCGGATGCTTATCGCATCGTACTGTTCGACCAGCGCGGCTGCGGTCGGAGCCGACCGCATGCGAGCCTGAAGAACAACACCACCTGGCATCTCGTCGCGGACATCGAGCAGTTACGCAAGCGCTTGGCGATTGAACGCTGGCTCGTGTTCGGTGGGTCGTGGGGTTCGACGCTGGGGCTCGCGTATGCACAGACGCATCCGGATCGGGTTACGGAGCTCGTTCTACGCGGCATCTTCATGCTGCGGAAATGGGAGCTGCAGTGGTTTTATCAGGAAGGGGCGAGTGCGCTATTCCCCGATCGTTGGCAGCAATACATCGCGCCGATTCCGCCCGCCGAGCGCCACGACCTGATTCGAGCCTTTTATCGACGTCTCACCAGCGGCAATGAGAAGACAATGGTGGAGGCCGCACGTGCTTGGTCCATTTGGGAGGCTGCAACGAGCTATCTGCACGTGAGCGAGGACAACGTGCAGCGGTGGGGCGAGGAGGAGTTTGCAGTCGCGGTGGCGCGTATCGAGTGTCACTACTTCGTGAATGGCGGCTTCCTCGAGCACGAGAACCAGCTGCTGCGGAACATCGAGCGCGTTCGTCACATCCCTGGCGTCATCGTGCAGGGGCGTTATGACGTGGTGTGCCCGATGCAGACCGCGTGGGAGCTGCACCAGGCTTGGCCGGAGGCGGCGTTCCATGTCGTGCCGGATGCGGGACATTCGGCCTTCGAGCCGGGTAACACGCACCAGCTGATTTGTGCGACGGATGGCTTTCGAGGTTAGTCGGCTAGCTTGCTAGTCTGCTAGACGGCTAGCCAGAAGGGACAGGCCGCTCGCCCTTATCTGGTTAGCCGACTAGCCGCTAGCCGACTAGCCAGCTAGCCTGTGCCCCAGTACCAGCCATTCCTACCGGCGTCCGTGAAGGTTTCAAGCGATCAACTGACCAACCACCTGGCCAAGGCTCTAAGCCCGATCTACCTGATCGCGGGCGATGAGATCCTGCTCGCCAATGAAGCGGCCGATGCCGTGCGCGCGAAAGCCCGCAAGGAAGGCTTTACGGAGCGCGAGCTGCATTTCGTGGAGCGCGGGTTCGATTGGGCCGAACTGCGCGCTGCGAGCCGTACGCTCTCGCTGTTCGCCGAACGCAAGATCGTCGAGCTGCGCATGCCTTCCGGCGCCCCCGGCGAGCACGGCGCCGAGGTGCTCATCGAGATGGCGGAAGAGCGCTCGCCCGACACCCTGGTGCTGGTGCTGACGGGGAAGCTCGATGGTCGGACGCAGAACGCACGTTGGGTGAGTGCGATCGAGAAACACGGTGCGTTCGTGCAGGTCTGGCCCGTGGAGTTGCCGCGCTTGTCGGCCTGGATTCGCGAGCGGCTAGGCCGCCATGGCTTGCAGGTCGAACCGGCCGTGGCGCAGGTCTTGGCGGAGCGCACCGAAGGCAATCTCCTTGCGGCCCATCAGGAGATCGAAAAGCTGGCGTTGCTGGTCCCGCCCGGTGCCGTATCACTCGAGACGGTGCTCGAAGTGGTAGCGGACAGCGCACGCTACGACGTGTTGCAGGTGGGCGAGGCTGCGATGCGGGGCCAGCCCGCGCGTGCGCTGCACATTTTGGCGGGTCTGCAGGCGGACGGCAGCGAGCCGCCGGTGGTGTTGTGGGCGCTGAACAAGGACCTGCAGTGGCTCGCACGCGCGGAAGCGCTGATGCGGGCAGGCCAGAATGCCGAGAGTGCGATGAACGCGCTCTACGTGTGGCGGCCACGCCAAGCGGCCATGAAGCAGGGCTTGGCTCGGCTCACACGCGACGACATTGCGGCGCTCATCACGGATGCAGAGAGCTGCGATCGCGCCATCAAAGGTATGCCCAGTCACGCCGGCAGTCCGCGCATCGATCCGTGGCTCATGCTCGAGGCGCTCGTCGCCCGATTTGCGGGTGTCCGCTTGACTCGCGCCGCGTGAACCTGCCCCGCTTCCCATCCGCAATTCGCTACGCGTAATCCGCTCCTCTCGCACATGTCCCCCATCGGCATCTTCGGCGGCACTTTCGATCCAATTCACTTCGGGCATTTGCGCACTGCCTTCGAGTTGTTGCAGTCGCTGCGCCTGAGCGAAGTGCGTTTCATGCCGGCCGGCAATCCGCCGCACCGCGAGCACACGATCGCCGATGCCGAGTTGCGACTCGCGATGGTGAAAGCGGCCGTGGAAGGTCAGCCCGGTTTCACCGTCGATGACCGCGAGGTGCGACGGGAAGGTCCGTCGTATTCCGTCGATACCTTGAGTGGCTTGCGCGCCGAATTCCCGCAACGTTCCCTGTGTCTGATCGTCGGTATGGACGCCTTTCTCGGTCTGCCGAAATGGCGACAATGGCGCGAGTTGTTGGAGCTTGCACATCTCGTCGTCGCACATCGACCGGGTTGGCGCGCACCCAGCATGGGGCCGCTCGGGGAACTGCTCGTCGACCGGGGCACCGGACGCATCAACGATCTGCACGAGGCGCGTGCCGGCTGCATCTACATCCATGCGGTCACACAGTTGGAGATTTCCTCCACCGAACTGCGCAAACTGATTTCCGCCGGTCGCGATCCGCGCTATCTCGTTCCCGATGCGGTGCGCGCCGTCATCGAACAATCCGCTTGTTACCGTGTTCCTAACGCAAACCCGAGGTGAGCATGCCCGCAACCCGCGCAGCCAAGCGTCCCGCCAAAACCGCCACCCGCAAGGCCAAGTCCACAGCAAAGGCCAAAGCGCCGAAGAAAGCGGCGAATG
>CBJNAT010000506.1:0-3258 GCA_966434585.1 uncultured Gammaproteobacteria bacterium
ACACACGCTGCATGCGAACTTCCGCCGCGCGCCACGCCTTTCGTGTGAGCACGAGGTCGCTCACGGCGACCATCACGTACAGCGCCAGCCACGCTGCTACAAGCCACGACACTGTCGTGACCGCCAGTCCCGCGAGTAGTAGCACGAGCGCAACCACTGCACTGATCGCCAGCGCGAGAGTGAACCTCGTATTGGGGATTGCGCCGAGCTTCATCTACGCACGCGGCGCCGCCACGCTCTCGACCACCGCACGTAGAAGATCATCCGGCTTGCGTCCTTCGAGCATGGCATCCGGTGTCAGCGCCACTCGATGCCGCAGCGCTGGCAACGCCAGGCGCTTTACGTCATCGGGCGTCACGAAATCACGGCCATCGAGCAGGGCGACAACGCGGGCTGCACGAACCAATGCGATGGCGCCCCGCGAGCCTGCACCCAACGCGAGGCCCGGCCACTCGCGCGTTGCACGCACGATGCGAACCGCGTAATCGACCACGCTGGCATCGACACGCTGACGCGCAACGATCTGCTGCAAGCTCACGACGGCACGCTCGTTGAGACAGGCTTTGACGTTTGCCAACGGCAGCTGATCGCCACTTTGATTGCTCGTCGTACGCAAGACGACATCGGCCTCCTCCTTCGCGGACGGATAACCGATCTCGATCTTCAACAGAAACCGGTCGAGCTGCGCCTCCGGCAGCGGATACGTACCTTCGGTCTCCACCGGGTTCTGCGTCGCCATCACGAAGAACGGTTGCGCGAGGGCGTGTGTCTGACCTTCGAGCGTGACCTGATACTCCTGCATGACTTCGAGCAGTGCGCTCTGCGTCTTCGCGGGCGCGCGGTTGATCTCGTCCGCGAGCAGGAGCTGAGTGAAGATCGGACCGCGGACGATGCGCAGCTCACGCGTGTTCGGATCGAGCACCGCATGACCCGTGATGTCGGACGGCATCATGTCCGGCGTGAACTGCACGCGTGCGTACTGCAGCGACATGGCTTGCGAGAGGGCGCGAACCAGCAAAGTCTTGCCCAGCCCCGGCACACCTTCGATGAGCGCATGGCCGGACGCCATGAGCGTCACGATGACCTGCTGCACGACTTCCGTTTGTCCGACCATCGCTTGGCCGATTGCGGAACGCAGTCGCTCCAGCAGTTCTGCTGCCCTGGCGATGGTGTTGTTGGGTTCAGTTGCCATGTTCATCCTCTTTTTTTGGCCGTGAGTCGTGAATCGTGAGTCGTGAATCGCAAGAAGGCACGGCAAGACTCTTCCGACTCACGACTCACCAACCTTCTCCTCACCTGCTCGATCAGCTCGAGTGCCTTCTTCAGCTCGTGCGGCCTACGCGGACCGGAATAGTTGATCGTTTCACCGAGCTTCTCCGCATCGACATTCGTGAGCGCCGCCAGAGCCGCCAGTTGCTCATCGCGAGACATGGAGCGAAACCCTGGAATGCGATTCGCGGCGAGCTCCTGTAACGCACGTACTTCGGCCACATGCAACGCCTTGCCCCCGCCAAACCGGCGCGTGAACTCGCTGGTGCCCTTGATCTGTTCGGCCAGTGAGCGCCGAGGTTGCACGCTGCTGGGTGCGGGTGGTCCGAAGCGCACGCCGTTGCGCCAGAGAACGGCCGTAAGCCACAAGAGAAAGAGGACGACCACGGGTGCGCCATAGCGCCAAATCAATACCGGCAACGAGGGCTGATCTTCATCGGCGAGGAAAAGGACGCGATCGCCGCGCCGCAACTGCGTGACCGCGGCGAAGATCAAGGCGTGATCCGCATCCATCATGTTGCGGTACTGGAACGGCTGCGCATTCAGCCACGTCACGCTGCCTCGACCGACCCGGACGCGCACGGCTTGGAAGCCCTCATCATCGCTGATCGCCCAAAGTGGCTCGCGGTCGGTCGCAATGGCCTTGAGTGCGGGCACCGTGCACAGCTCGTAACGCGTGCGGCCGCGGCTCACGCCATCGACATCATGCTCCACACGCATCGGTCCGCAGCCCTGCTCGTCATCTTCTGCCGATTCATCATCAATCGTTTCGACGGGCTCGCCGCCGGGTTTCACGCGCAAGCGCCACAGACCCGCCCAGTCCTGCAACTCGCGATCGCTCACGGTCACATCGCGGTCGAGTACGAGCCGGCCGCCGTTCTCGACCCAGCGCTCGATCACCTCGCGACGACTTCGAATGAGATTCCAGTTCCAACCCACCAACACGAGCACGCCTTCGGGCGGCAGGTCTTTCACGGAGTGGACACGCTCGCCTTCTGCACCCAGCCATTCCGCGAGGTGCTCCGCGGCGTAGAACGGGTTCGTCAATGCCTCGCCGCGGAGCGGTCGCGGTACGGTTTCTTCCACCCACCTCGTGTTGCGCGCGATCCAGACGACGAACACGATCGATACCAAGACCCCGATCGCGGTGAAGACCTTTGTGCGGCTCATGCGGTCGCCGCCTCGATAGGTGATGCGCCGAGCTCGCGATCGAATCGATGACACAACGCGCGTACTTCGTCAGGGTCCGGTTCGCGTGCGCCATACACGGCGCGTTGCCACACGCTGATCAGCTGCTGCGCGTAGTCAACTCGTTGCAAGGACAAGTGACCGCGGGCCAGATCCAGACAATCGCCCTCGGTGCTCGATTCCTTGATCGGCACTTCATGCACGTGCACGAGTCGCGACAGCAGACCTCGATAGAGCAACGAGAGTGCCGCGCGGTGCTCGCCTCGCTCCCACAACAGCAGCGCCGCGGGTCCGACATCGTCGGGCAAACTGTCCGGACGAATATCCAAGTCCTGCACATGCGTCGGCGCATCGGGCAGCGCTTCGTTACGGCCACGGCGCTCGATGGCTCGGAGTTGCCGCACGATCAGCACGGCGAGCAGGGCAACGAGTACCGCGATGCCCAGCCACATCAGCCATCGAATCGACTCGACAAGCCAGCGGAAGAACTCACCCAGCCACTCCGGAAATGAAAGCTCGCGTTGCGACGAATCCTCCTTCACCCATTCCAGCCGCTTGATCTTCTGCTCGCGCGCGAGATTGGGATCGGCTTCGAGTTGCTCGACGGCTTGGGAGATTTCGGCTTCGGTGGGGATTGCGTTCTGGGCATCAGCAACGGCGAGCTGAGCCGACGATACAACACACGCCAGTAGTAGGTTTAGAACTAAAGAACGCGCTCGTGAAGTGCAGTGGACGAGCGACATCCGCCCCAACCTCTTTCCAGGAACGCCGTGAATACATCCCTGTAGGCTCTGGGGCCGA
>CBJNAT010000507.1:0-3258 GCA_966434585.1 uncultured Gammaproteobacteria bacterium
GGCGCCGACGACTACCTCGTCAAACCGTTCTCGCTGATCGAGCTCGAGGCGCGTTTGAAAGCGCTCGTGCGACGCGCGCAATCGAGCGGCTCGCGCGTGCTGAACGTCGGTGGGCTCAAGTTCGATCTCGACACGCTCGAAGCCGAGCGCGAGGGTCAACGACTGAAGTTGAACCCCACCACACGGCGCATTCTCGCCGTCCTCATCCAGAATCCACATCGTGTCGTCACACGTGCGGAGCTCGAGCAGGAACTGTGGGGCGACGAGCGACCGGAAGGCGATGTGCTGCGCGCTCACATGCATGCGTTGCGGACCGCGATCGATAAGGGCTTTGCACAGCGCCTGCTGCATACGATTCACGGCATTGGCTATCGGCTGTCCGTCGATGCTGAAACTGCAACTTAGCCTTCGTTCGCGCATCGCGTTCACGATCCTCGCGCTGGTGGCGGTCGCGGGCGTGTCGCTGGCTACGTTCGCGCATCTCGCCGATGAGCGCATCGAAGTGAGCACGCGCTACGACCTGCTGTCGGAGGAGCTCACGCATTACGAACATCGCCTGCAACGTGACCCGGGTGCGGAACCGCTGAAATCCGCGCGTCTGCGCATTTACCGCTCCGTCGATCTGCATGAGCTGCCGCGTAGCATCGCGACCTTGCGACCAGGCTCGCACTATCCCGTGCGATGGAGCGGTTTGTATCTGCACGTGCTCGTGCGTGACGGCGATTTCGGCCGCATGTGGATCACCTACGACGTGACCCCACAACTCATGCGCGAACGCGTGGCAGTCACGGTGCTCGTACTCGGACTTACGCTCACGGTGCTCATCACGGCGTGGGTGGCGTATGCGTTATCGAGTCGACTCGTCGGGCCGATCAACCGGCTGGCAACGCGGCTCACCACGATGGATCCCGGTCAGCGTCAGGTGCGCGTCGGCAGCGAGTTTGCGGGCAACGAGCTCGAGCCCATCGCGCGTTCGGTCGATTCGTTCCTGGAACGGCTGGACGGCTTCGTCGAGCGCGAGCAGTCGTTCACCGCCACTGCCAGTCACGAGTTGCGCACCCCGCTCGCCGTAATGGTGGGCGCCGTCGAGTTGCTCGACGAACAAACGCGTGCGCTGCCTGGTGCGCAGAAGACACTCAGTCGTGTGCACCGAGCGCTGCGCGAGATGTCGGAGTTCACGGATGCACTCCTCACGTTATCTCGCGAGGATCCAGTCGCGCGAGCGAGCAATGCCGATTGCGATCTGCGCCTCGTGATTCAGCGCGTGGTGGACGATCAACGCGCCATTGCCTCGGAGAAGCACATCGCACTGACGCTGGACGATTCGGCTCCTTTGCGTGTAGCGGCACCAGAAAGCATGGTGGCGATGGTCGTCGGCAACTTACTGCGCAACGCCGTCCAGCACGGCACCGGCGAGCGCATCGAGTGCACCTGCCAGGTTCGGGAATTCACAGTGACGAATCACGGGCACATCGATGCGCAAAATGCCGCGCGTGTCTTCGAACGCAGCTTCACGACGAGCCCTGGCGGGCACGGCATGGGTCTCTATCTCGCGAGACGCATCTGCCAGCGCTACGGCTGGGTGATTGCACTCGAACAGCGAGGCGATCGCGTCGTGGCGTGTGTCAGATTCGAGGAAGGACGGCCAGCGGCAACACAGCTTGCAGAGGCCGAGGAACGCACTTCAGCGCTGGTGGGCAACTCGGCTCATTGACAGGACTCACCGCCCGCGTGCTTCGGCACGGCAGTGGCCTCCAGCTTGCGCAGCATCCGCAGCTGGCCGAACGCCGAGGAATCGACGAGCGCGGCTTCCAGAGCCAACCTTTGCAGCTGCTGCTGCGCAGCGGCCGCAGGACTCGGCGGCGAATTGACCGAGTGCGCACCCGGCGCGGCGGGGGACAACTCGCGCCTGTGCGTATCCGCGGCCTGCGCCAGAACAGGCGCGAGGCACGCGATGGCCAGTGCGGCAAACAGGCCTTGGCGGAGTGAAAGGCTCATGGCTGGATAAAGTACCCGCGCCACCGGCCTGTAGCAAGAATGGCTCGGGAGCCCTATTCGAACTCTGCTAGCATGCGCCCCCGCTTCCGCACCCGTCTAATTCCCTCGGAGCGATCATGTCGGCAGTGAAACTCAGCGTGCCGCCGCAAGGCGACAAAATCAGCATCCGTAACGGCAAACTCGTGGTACCCGATCAGCCCATCATCCCCTTCATCGAAGGCGATGGCACGGGGCCGGACATCTGGCGCGCCTCCGTGCGCGTGATGGACGCTGCGGTGGAGAAGGCCTACGGCGGCAAGCGCAAAATCCAGTGGATGGAGGTGTTTGCCGGTCAGAAATCGAACGACCTGTACCAGACCTGGCTGCCGGACGAAACGGTCGCCGCCTGCCGCGAATTTCTCGTGTCGATCAAGGGCCCGCTGACCACGCCCGTGGGTGGCGGCATTCGCTCCCTGAACGTCGCGCTTCGTCAGATGCTCGATCTGTACGTGTGCTTGCGTCCCGTGCGCTGGTTCAAGGGTGTGCCCTCGCCCGTGAAGACGCCTGAAAAAGTCGACATGGTGATCTTCCGTGAAAACACCGAGGACATTTACGCGGGTATCGAATTCGAAGCCGGCACACCGGACAACAAGAAGTTCATGGAATTGCTGCAACAAAACTTTCCGAAGCAGTTCAGCAAGATCCGCTTCCCGAACACCTCCGGGATAGGCATCAAGGCCGTGTCGCAGGAAGGCACCGAGCGCCTGTTCAAGTCGGCCATCGAGTACGCGATCGCCAACAAGCGCAAGAGCGTGACCATCGTGCACAAGGGCAACATCATGAAGTACACGGAAGGTGGCTTCCGCAACTGGTCGTACGGTCTTGCCGAGCGCGAGTTCCCGGGCCAGACCTACACCTGGGAACAATGGGAACGCACGAAGGCTGCGAAGGGCGAGAAGGCCGCAAACGAAGAGCAGGACGCGGCGAAGAAGGCGGGCAAAGTCATCATCAAGGATGCAATCGCCGACATCACCCTGCAGCAGGTGCTCACGCGTCCCGACGAGTTCGACGTCATCGCGACGATGAACCTGAACGGCGACTACCTCTCGGATGCGCTCGCCGCACAAGTCGGCGGCATCGGCATCGCGCCAGGCGGCAACATCAATTACGTCTCCGGCCATGCCGTGTTCGAAGCGACGCACGGCACGGCGCCGAAGTACGCCAATCTCGACAAGGTGAACCCAGGCTCGGTGATCCTGTCGGGCGAGATGATGTTGCGCT
>CBJNAT010000508.1:0-3255 GCA_966434585.1 uncultured Gammaproteobacteria bacterium
CTTTCGTTTTCGCGTAGCCGAAGGCCATCTCGCCGTAACGCGGCCCCTGCCCGCCGGCTGCTTGCCATTGCTCGATGAGCTCGCGCTTAGGTTCGACGGCCATGATGCCCGCGCCCATTTCGCCAGCGAGCGATGTCGATTTCTCGCCGCTCACGCCGACGACGATCGGAATTTTTTTATCAGGCAAATCGTAGATGCGTGCGGTTTCGACGTCGTAATAGGAGTCGCTATGCGAAATCATCTCGCCGCTCCAGAGCGCACGAATGATCTCGATGGCTTCGCGCAACATGCCGTGGCGATGATCGACCGAGGGCCAGCCCTCGCCGACGACGTGCTCGTTCAAGTTCTCACCCGCACCAAGCGCCAGCGTGAATCGACCATCGCTCATCACGCCGATGGTGGCTGCGGCTTGCGCAACGATGGCCGGGTGATAGCGAATGATCGGACACGTAAGTCCGGTGGTGATGCCGACCTTCTGTGTGACTTCCGCGACGGCGCCCAACACGCTCCACGCGAACGCCGAGTGGCCATGCGATTCGAGCCACGGATGGAAGTGGTCGGAGATGGACACGAAATCGAATCCGGCTTGCTCGGCGAGGCGTGCATTGCGCACCAATTCCTTCGGTCCGGTTGTCTCGCTCATCAGTTTGTAACCAAAACGGGCCATCGCGTGCTCCTCGGCTCGTGCGGGTCAATTCGTCTGGAGCAACGCCGGCGTGCCGCAAATGATCCTCGCGCCACACCGTAAGTGCAGGTCGCTTGCCTCTTACTTTTGTGTGAAATATGCTGCATTAGGTGTGAGATCACACGAGATATCCGAATGCAAGTCCCTGCTGTCGACAGTCGATCCCGAGGGCGGACGCGTGATGAACGCGTCGCCCTCGCAAAGGCGGTCACGCGCCTATTCGCTGCCTGGCGGCTCAGCCCGGCCGATCAACTCAGCCTTTTGGGCTTGAGCGAAACAAACCGCATCGCACTGCAGCGCTACGCGAAAGGGGAAGCCTTGGCCGCTAATCGGGATCTATTGGAGCGGGTCGGTCACCTCCTCGGCATTCACAAGTCATTGAAACTGCTCTATCCCCACAATCCGGAGATCGTGAACGGGTGGATGTCCTCGCCGAACACCAAGTTCGATGGCGCATCGCCAGTGGAGGTCGTGCGGCGCTTCGGCTTCGCCGGCTTGTTGATGGTGCGTGGCACGCTCGATCGCATGAGGGGCAGATAGGCGTGCACGTTTCCTTCCGCATCACGCGTGACTCGCAGCGCGACTGGCACCGGAACATCGTGAGTTTGCGCGAAAGCATCGATCTCTTTGCCGAGCTCGTGGACGATCCCGCGGACGCCGCCATTCTCATCGACCACGAGATCGCGACGAAGCCGGTGCACAGCGATCCCGTGATCCTCCAGCGTCCCTTCGATGAAGCCGAGCTCTACGATGCCATCGCCGCAGCTATCGAGTGGCCCTTCGAGCACCCGTCGCGTTCCCGCTATTCCTCGGGCGCATATGGGGTGTGGTATGGCGCCGCGACCCTCGAAACCACGGTGCGGGAAACGGTCTATCACTTCCGCAAAGACACACTGGCCGCCGCGATCGCCGCAGCCAGTACAAAACCGATCATTCAGGAGCGCCGCGTGCACCTCGTTCACTGCGAGGCGATGTTGGTCGATTTGCGCGAGCTCACCGAGCGTGAGCCCGAACTGCTGCACCCCGACGATTACAGTGCCTGCCAAATCCTCGGTGCTGAGCTGCGCCGTTCGGGGCTGCCCGGTGTGCTGACGTACTCCGCGCGGGACCGCGCATCGGAGATCGTCGGGGTTTTCACTCCGGGCGTGCTCGCAGACCCACGCACTGTTTGCTACCTCACGTATCGGCTGCAACCGAGCAATGGCGTGGTCACCGTCGAGCGCACGCCAGGCGAAGTCTGGCTCGAGCTCGCGGCGTAAAAAAAGCGGCGCGCGAATGACTCGCGCGCCGCTCTCGATCACTCAGAGCCGACCGGTTCAGTCCACCTTGGGTGTGGCTTCCTCGGTCTTCACTTCGACGTCACCCGGGTTGTCTACCACCTTCAGATCGACGCGGCGATTCTGCGCACGACCTTCGTCCGTGTCGTTGGTTGCCGTCGGCGACGTCTCACCGTAACCGCGAGCAGTCAACTGCGACTCGGACACACCTTGGTTCACGAGGTACTCGCGCACGGCTTCCGCACGACGCTGCGAAAGTTTCAGGTTGTAAGCATCGGTGCCGCGGCTGTCCGTGTGCCCCTGCACTTCGACTTTGAGGCGCGGATACTTCTTCAGATCGGCTGCCACATCGTTCAGAACCGGTGCGGAGTCACCCGTCAGCGTGGCTGAGTTCGTTTCGAAGCCGACACCTTGCAACGTCACAGTGTCCTTACGGGGGCAACCGACCGCATCGACGGCCACACCGCGCGGCGTGCCAGGGCACTGATCCTGCGGATCGAGGACGCTATCGCCATCGGTATCGGCCGGCGGCGGCGGAGGTGGCGGTGGTGGCGGCGGAGACGGTGCCGCCACAGGTGCCGGGGCCACCGGTGCGGGCGCGGACTTCTTCGGCTCGCCCCACGCGAACTGGAAGCCGAGTCCCGCGTAGTAATCGAGGAACGAGTTAGCGTCATCGTTATCGATGAAGTCCCAGCGAGCCTTTACCTCGGGACGCAGTTGGAAAACGAAGCTATCGTCGGCGTTAGTCGCCACATCTAACAAGAGACCCGCGCCGATCTGCGCAAGCGGGCTTTTCTCGTCCGGGCCCGGCTCCAGGTCATCGCTGATCATGCCGACGCCGACACTCACGAACGGCGACACGGCCGAAGCACGGTTGAACACTCGCAGCGCGTCCAGAGAAAACGCGCGGATTTCCAGATCGCCGCCCAAGTCGGAATCGAAGTTGCGACCGCCGGCGTTCAACTCGACGCTCCACTCGGGGCTGAGATGCGAACCCAAGCCGAGGCCCCAGTACCCAGCGTCCTCCGCATTGCGATCGTTGTCCAACCACATGTAGCCCGCTTGCGGCGTGACATACCGCTTGCCGGTTTCGTCGGCAGCATGAGCACTCTGAACCGCTGCGGCGACAGCGAGTGCGAGGATGAGATGTTTGCGCATGAAATCTCCTTATTCGATTTTTGGCGCAACGTTGCGCGCGCGCATCATACGGATCGAGCTGATGCTAAAAAAGCACAATTACTTGCCGACATATGGCGAAGCATGGGCAATTTAGCAACGATGCTGTGATGGTCT
>CBJNAT010000509.1:0-3254 GCA_966434585.1 uncultured Gammaproteobacteria bacterium
CCAACCCATAAGCCCTCCTTGGTTGGCGCAAGCTTGCCCTTTTTGGCTGGAAAGATCGGAGCCCGTTATCGGCGCATGTGCGGAGATTCTCGAGGGTGCCAGCGTTCGATGATGCGCTCGGCCTGGTTACGCAGCAGCCGCCCGAACCCGACGGTATCGTAGAACTGGTTGAGTGCAGCCAGATCGGGCGAGCGGCGCTGCAGCGTGTCGAGGTTTGCGGCGAGCGGCATGTCGCAAGCGATAGCCGTGAGCTGCCGTGCAAGAAACACCGAGGTCCGGTGTTCGCGCAACTGCCCCAGCACGAAACCTGGATTGCGCAGTTTGAGCTTCAGCACGCGATCCAGCTCGTCATACAGGTGCTGCAGGGATTCGAAGTGACGTAACAGTAGCGAAGCCGTCTTCGGCCCGATGCCGGGTACGCCACGAATGTTGTCCACCGCATCGCCGATTAACGCGAGATAGCAGGCCATTCGTTCGGGGACGACACCGAAACGCTCGGCGATCTGGTGATAGGCGTAGCGCTTCTCGCCGATGTAGTCCCAGTACTGATCGCCGTGTCGGATCAGCTGCGCCAAGTCCTTGTCGCGCGTGACGACCACGACGGGCCGCCCTGCCGCGTGCATCAGCGTGGTAAGGGTTCCTATGATGTCGTCCGCTTCGTATTCGCTGCTGACGAACGCGGCAACACCTAGCGCGCCACAGAGTTCCCGGCATAGCGCGAACTGCCGCTTCAGGTCCTCCGGTGCGGATTCGCGATTCGCCTTGTATGCGGGATACAGCCGATGACGAAACGAGGTCACCAGGCTGGCATCGAAGGCTACGCCGACGTGCGTTGGTCCGACGGACTCGATGAGGTCGCCGAGAAAGCGCGCGAAGCCGTGCACCGCATTCACCGGATTGCCGTCACCGTCGATGAGCGTCATCGGCACCGAGTGGTAAGAGCGGAAGACGAAGACGGAGGCGTCGATCAGGTAAACGGGAGGCTCGGCTAGCGCTTCGGGGACTGCGGCCATTGCGGCGTGAGGCGTGAGGCGTGAGGCGTGAGGCGTGAGAGGGTAGGTGCTTTGCTCTTGCGAGTCACCACTCACGAATCACGGGTCACAGCCGTGCCTTTCAACCGCGCGTGCAGCGGGCTGGAGCGCGGAAAGTGCGCGAGCAAGTACTCCATCTGATCGGCAAGCACGCGCCGACCCTTCAGATAGATGTATTCGGCGTAGGTCGGCGTGAAGGGCACTGCGATGAGCTGCAAGCCTGCCTGCTCGGGTGTTTTCGACGCCTTCACGTTGTTGCAGCGTCGGCACGCCGTAACCACGTTGTTCCACGAATCGCGCCCACCCTGACTCAAGGGACGAACGTGATCGCGCGAGAGCTGGCTGCTCGGGAACCGCTCGCCGCAGTACAGGCAGAGATGCGCGTCGCGCTTGAATAGCGTCTGGTTATTGAGCGGTGGCGTGTAGTCGCCCCGCAGATTGCCGGGATTGTGGGTATGGCCCAGGGTGGCGATGATCGAGTTGACTTCTACGACAGTGCGCCTGCCGCTGCGTGCATTCGTGCCGCCAAACAGCCGGTACAAGCGCGTGCCACACGCGTAAGCCACCTGTTCTGTGTGATACAGACGAACCGCGTCCCGGTAGTCGATCCACTCCAGGGGCATTCCTGACACATCCGTACGCAGGATTTCTTGCGTCAAGTTGTACGCGTGGTGCACGTCGGGATCAGTCTTTGAGTGGCGGTGCTCTCGAGCTCGACCATCGTCTGATCTATGGCTGCAAGCGGATGATCTCGGCTGCCGCCAGCGTCATGTAAGATAAGCGAGCCCTGTGCAATAATTCAACGGCGCTAAGCCTTTCACGTGCATACGGTATTCGACGAACCGTGGCTTTCGGACCACGGCTATTCCAGCTTTACATCGCGGAGGTTGCATGACAGTCGTCCTGGGCGTACTCAAAGAGTCCGCGCCCGGAGAGTGCCGAGTTGCGCTCGTACCTGAAGTTGCGAGCAAGTTCAGCAAAGCCGGTGCACGCGTACTCGTTGAACGCGGCGCGGGTACTCGAGCTCAATTTCCGGATTCCCTGTTCAAAGACGTCGAGTTCGTCGATTCCGCGGCCGCGGTGCTCGCGCAAGCCGACGTCCTCTGCAAGGTGCAACCTCTCGAACTCGCCGAGGTTGCAGCTATGAAGACCGGCGCCGTTGCGATTGGTTTCATGTACGGCCACAACCGGCCTGACATGGTGAAAGCTCTGCGTGAACGGCAGGTTACGAGCTTCGCTATGGAACTCGTGCCCCGCATTTCCCGCGCGCAGTCCATGGACGCGCTCTCTTCCCAGGCCGCGGCCGCTGGCTACAAGGCCGTGCTCATTGCGGCTAACGAGCTCGACAAGTTCCTGCCGATGCTCACGACCGCCGCAGGCACCATCCGCCCAGCCCAGGTGCTAGTGATCGGCGCCGGCGTAGCGGGTCTGCAGGCGATCGCGACCGCGAAGCGCCTCGGCGCGGTCGTGGAAGCATACGATGTCCGCTCCGCCACGAAGGAGCAGGTCAAGTCACTCGGCGCCAAGTTCATCGAGACCGGCGTGTCGGCCGAGGGTCAAGGTGGTTACGCGCGTGAGCTCACGGCCGAAGAAAAGGCCAAGCAGCAGGAAGTACTGGAACAGCGCATTGCCGCGGCCGATGCGGTGATCACGACGGCCTCGATACCGGGCCGGCCCGCGCCACGCATCATTCGCCGCGAAGCCGTTGAACGCATGAAGCCCGGCGCCGTGGTCGTGGATATCGCTGCAGAAACAGGTGGCAATTGCGAGCTGACGAAGCCCGGAGAGACGGTGCTGGTCGGCGGCGTGAAAGTGGTCGGGCCGTTGAACCTGGCCAGTCAGCTCTCGTTTCATGCGAGCGAGATGTACGCGCGGAACATCTACAACCTCCTCCAGCCCGCATTGAAGAACGGCGAGCTGCAGATCGATTGGACAGACGAAGTTTTCGCGCAATCCGCTTTGACCCACGCGGGTGAGATCAAACACGAGGGGACGAAGAAAGCGGTCGGCGCCTAGTGGGGTCGCAGACAGTGAGCGCGCCTGCGTACAGCTGTCTGCATCCACCGCCGCTGCTTCTGTTCGGAACTATCCGCCAACCACCAACCGCTATCCGCTAACTCCCATGATCGACGGCGTCATCGCTTTGTACATCTTCATGCTCGCAGCCTTCACCGGCTACGAGGTCATCTCGCGTGTGCCGGTCATTCTGCACACCCCGCTCAT
>CBJNAT010000510.1:0-3248 GCA_966434585.1 uncultured Gammaproteobacteria bacterium
ACGAACGACACGAACCCGAGGATGCCGTACTCGTAGAGCAGCTTCGCCCAGGTCGGATCATGGAACATGAACATGTCCTTGCTGGCGCGCGAGATCGCTCCCGGTCCAGCACCAAGCCAGAGGCTCCATGGCGTCGCATCCAGGTTTTCTGCGATGAAGCGCATCGGTGCGATGTAGCGCATGTAGGCGCTGCTGTGTGTCGCCCCTGGGCTGAACTCCCCGACTCGTTCGAGTGTGAAAGATAGATTGAGCATGTCGCCGAGCAGCGCGTAGATGAGCGCCCCGGCAACCGCCAAGACCAGCAAGCGGACGAACGTGCCCATGCCGAGCGGGAACACCAGCGCAATGAGCAACGTGAGCAGTCCGGTGCCCGAGTACGACAGCAGCAATGCCAGCGCGAGACAGCCGAGCCGCACGGGTCGTTTGTACCGCAACCACTCCATGATGAAGCCGAGCGCCACGACGTAGGAGAATCCCGAGGGCTCGCGGAAGAAGAACCCGTTCGACTTGAAGTTCGATCCGACGGAAATGGCAGTGTTGAACTCGCCGCTCGAACGGAGCGCGGGCGGGATGTACGGCGAGAAATCGAACAGCCAATCGGCATGGAAGAAAAACTGCGCGTAGAACTGCAGGATGCCGGCAATCGCGCAGACGAATGCAATATCGCAGTAGTACTTGATGGGTGTGCTATCGATCCCAGCGCTCGGCGTCGTGATGACCCGGAAGACCAATGGCAGGTACATCACGATCAGTAACAGCATCGACGGCAGCGACGTGCGGCTGCCTCCCGCGGCGAGGTTGTTGTTGACCAGCATGCTGGCCGTGACGACCGCCACACAAATGCAGTAGGCGATGAAGCGCGGCGGCGACAGCTCGAGGCGATTCGACAGCAAGGCAATGCCGATCACTGCATACATTGCGAACAACGCCAAGCTGACGGAGAAATCGCCGATCGTCACCCCGAAGCGTTGCAGCACCGTGCAAGTGAGCAGCAGAGCTAACAGACCCGCGACCGGACCTGCTTGCAACGTGCTCGTCTGCGTTTTGGCGCGACCCATCACGGGCGAGGCCATTGCGCTGAGTGTCACTGCTACATTCATTGCGACTGGTCAGCGGCGCGCGGCTGCCGGCGCGCCATTCATCTGCTGACGCACCCAGCTCTTCAGCCGTCCGAGAGGTCGGCGCAGCGCGTAGCCGGCATGACGCACGGAGGCCCCGAGTTGCACGCCCGTTGGCAACTGCAGCGCCATGTTCTGCGTGCACAGCACCGGCTTGCCGGACAGTTTCGCGATCTGCTGTGCCTGGCCCAGATCGCTTTCGTAAAACAGCGTCGCGGCGGTATCGCGATAGACCTTTGCTTTGTGCGGACAGTGCGCACTGAGTCGGCGGCGCTCCGCGGCGTTGGGAAGATCGATCAGATGCAGCTCGCCATAGCGAATGCCGTTAGACCGCAACCACTCTTCGGTCGGCCCGCGGTACTTCTCGAGGCGTGCCGAGACGATGTGGCCGATGCGCATGGTCGGGCGTATCAGCGGCTCGGCCGTCGACAGGAAGCGCAGATAGCGTGGCCCGTCGTCGTTGTCCTCATCGCAGGGATCGATGCACAAGATGCCGTCGAGATCGAAGCACGATTTCTCGACATGTGTATGGTGAAAAGCGTTCCATTCGAAGATGCGCGGATGCGGCAGCACTCTGAAGTGCAGGTCGACGTCTCGCGTCTTCGAAGGGTGAGCGATGGCGGCGCAGGTGCTGATGCGTCCACGAAAGCCCGATTCGCTCACGCTCTGCAGCACCTTTTGCAGCGACTGGCCCGACGCGATGCTGTCATCGACCAGCAGGATGTGCTTGGCGGCTTGTGGTGCTTCGATGCTCACACCGGCCGCGCGTGTACAGCCCTTGCCGGGCATGCGGTTGTGGATGAAGCCGTTGACATCGATCACGATGCGGTTGGTGTAGAGCCCGATCAGGTACGCGGGAATCATGCCGCTGCGCGGGATGCCCACCACGAGGTCGATGTCGCGAGGAATTCTGTGCAGGTGGGCGCGCACGTCATGGGTGAGATCTGCGATCGAGACGTAGCCGAACATTCGTGAGCCTCTGGTGAATGCGGTGGTTGCTTTGGTCGATCACTCGGCCTTGCGTACCGTCGCAGCGGGTGTCCAAGTCTGGTAGCGCTCGCCGCGCAGCGATTTCCAGACGCCCAGTCCCGTCCCGGTCAGGCTGAGAACGACATCGACGATCTGCGCGAAGGGCTTGATGGACCAGTGCCAACCCAGTCCCAGCAGCAGGAAGCCCGCGAGCACGAGCGCGCCGGCAGTCTTCACGTAACCCGCCAAGGCGAGCGCTGCGAGCAGACACAGCGCGCTCATCGCCAGGAAATAGATACTCAGCCAGCGCATGAGCTTGTGGGACACGTACTTGTAGACGGTGAGCGCGTCCATCTCGCGCAGGCTGGGCCACAGTAAGCGGTGTACGTTGAAGGCTTGGCAGGCGATGCGGGACTTGCGCCCGAATTCCTCTTGCGCCGAGCTGGCCGATTCCTCGTATGCGCAGGCCTCCGTCGATTGCACGATTCGATAGCCGCTCAAGAGCACCATGAGCGAGACGTACATGTCGTCGATGATGTGATCGGGCGGCGGGCGGTGCAGTGACTTGCGCACGGCAAACAGCGAGCCGTCCGCGCCCATCACAGAGCCCGTTCTGCCTTCCAGGATCTTGATGCTCTCCTCGAGGCGCCAGTAGAGCGCGCCGGTCGAGGCGGTCACTGAAGCATCGCCGTTGGTGTAAGACAGGTGACCGCCCACGCAACCCACCTCTGGGTCTTCAAAAGCTCGCCGCAGATGCTGGATGCAATCCATGTCGAGCATCACGTTGGCATCGGTGAATACGAGGATCGAGCCCGTGGCGCGTGAGGCCAGCAGATTCATGCCGTAAGTCTTGCCGCGACGTTCGGCGGAGACGTGCACGCTGATGTGCGGTGCATAGGCCTTCAGCAAGCGCGCCGTTGCGTCGCTGGCAGCGTCTACGTATATGAGGATCTCCAAACCCGGCTCGCGTTCGCGCAAGGCGAGCAGGTTCTGAAGTTTCTTGCGAATCACGTTCGCTTCGTTGTACGCGCACATGCAGATCGTGAAGTCTGCCGCGCTGTACTGGCGCGGCGGAACTGAGCGTCCGCCGCTCCGCGGCTGCAATCGCGAGATGAGCAGCAGAGACAGCGGATACGTGATGAAGGGATGCATCGCGAGTGC
>CBJNAT010000511.1:0-3236 GCA_966434585.1 uncultured Gammaproteobacteria bacterium
GCGCCGGTAGTACTGATCCTGCAGCGTGATCGCCTGTAAGAGCATTGCGCCGTTGGGCTTCAGTAGGCCCGAGCACTTGGCCAGGTATGTATCGAGATAATTCGCACCCACCGCTTCGATCATCTCGATGGATACGAGCTTGTCGTAGCGGCCATCCAGATCGCGATAGTCCTTCAGCAGCAATGTGATTCGATCCTCGAGGCCAGCGGCAGCGATGCGCTGCTTCGTCAGCTCGCACTGCTGGCGTGAGATCGTGGTCGTGGTCACACGGCAGCCGTACCGCTGCGCGGCGTGGATGGCGAGACCACCCCAACCGGTGCCGATCTCCAGTAAGTGATCCGTCGGCCGCAAGTCGAGCTTGCGGCACGCGGCATCGAACTTCGCGATGGAAGCCTCGTACAGCGAGGTGTGCTGGGTCGCGAAGATGCCGCACGAGTAAGCCATCGTTACATCGAGCATCAGCGCGTACAGCTCGTTGCCGAGATCGTAATGCGCAGCGATGTTGCGAGCGCTGCCGGCGCGGGTGTTGCGATTCATCGCATGCAGCGCGCGCTGCACGGGCCTGGTCACGAGCGACCAGCGGCCGTCGAGATCGAGCAACACGTGGCGGTTGCGCACCACGATCCGGAACAGCGTCGTGAGATCGTCGCAGGTCCACGCACCCTTCATGTACGCCTCGCCTGCCCCCACTGTCCCGCCGAACGCCACGTCCGCATACATCTGTTGGTCCAGCACGCGCACCGTTGCGCTCAGATCGCAACGCTCCGTGCACGCGCCGAACCGATGCTCGGTGCCCTGCTCCACGATTCGGATCTCGCCGTCCCGCAGCTGCTGCAACTGGCTGAAGAGTGCCATCCGACCGAGTCGCGGTAGCCACCCCGCTCCTGCGCTCGCATTGGCGAACGATGGCTGACGCACCTCCAATGGATTCGTGCTCACAAGGACACCTTTTTTGGATGAGTGAAAAACGGGGTCCGCTTCAGTGCCAGACGCAGCGCTTGCCAGTAGATGAGGGAGGTGACCTGCAGCGACATGATCGGGAAGCGCACCAGAGCTTGTGCAAGGCTCGCGGCCTCGAACGGTCGGCGTTCGAGGCGCAACGTTGCGGAAAACTGCAACGACTCACGGCGCCAGTTCTCCATGTGCACGAAGAGCTGCTGGCCCGGTGAGTTGAAGCGCCATGCGTAGCGGACATCCATCGGCATGAACGGCGAGACGTGGAACGTCTTGTCGAATCGCCAACACCATGCGTCGGTGCGATCGCACACGGCGGTCGCGACGGGAAGCACATAGGCATGCCGTTCGCGCCACGGCGTATTGGTGATCTCGGCAACGATGAACTGCAACGTTGCACCGGCTGCGTCGTACACGTAGTAGAAGCTCACCGGGTTGAAGCTGTAACCGAAGTAGCGCAGGTGCGTGAGCAGGCGAATCGGACCCGCCGGGCGCGTTCCGGTGCGCTCGTGGATGAGATCCCGGATGGCGTCGCTCAACGGCCGCTGTGGATCGCCGTGGTAGTCGGAACGCTTGAACCAGCCGAGTGCCGGGCGGCGTGCGGACCAAAGCCAGTATCGATCGAAGAGCTGCGGCAATTCGTCGAGGTCGAGCCACAGCATGAAGAGCCGATAGCTGAAGACGTTCCGACGGGGCAGGAAGCGCGCGTGGCGGATGGTGCCGGTGTAGAGGCAGCTCGCCCTCACCCTGCCCTCTCCCGCAACCGGGAGAGGGTCAGATCCGACCCCCTCTCCCGCCGAGCGGGAGAGGGTTGGGGTGAGGGTGCTCTCACTCACACCACACCCCCTCACGCTCCATGCGCTCGCACCCGGTCTCGTTGCGCACCTGCGCCACCACGCGCTCAGCGCTCACGACCCCATCTTCGTGAAAGCCGTAGCCCCAGTACGCGCCGCAGTAGTAAGTGCAATTCACGCCACTCACCCTTGCGTGCAACTGCTGCGCACGAACGGCACCCGGCGTGTACACGGGATGGTGATAGACGTACTCGCCAATCACTCGATCGTCCGCAATCACGTCGCGCCGATTCAGTGTGACGAGGAAGCGCTCGGGCGCCTGCAAGCTCTGCAGCACGTTCATGTCGTATGTCAGTGCCACGGGGCCGCGCCCCTGGCGTAACGCATGGTAGTTCCATGCTGCACGGGCCAGCGGCGTTCGAGGCAGCACGCGCGCATCCGTGTGCAGCGTGACTTGGTTCGCTTGATACGGAAATGCACCGAGCACGAGGTCTTCGAGCATCGTCCGCTTCTCGAGCAACGCGAGCGCCTGGTCGCTGTGACACGCAAAGATCACGCGATCGAAACGCTCGACGTCGCCACGTCCAGTGCGGAGCGCGACACCCGCGGCATCGCGATAAACGCCGGTGATGCGAGTGCTGAGATGAATGCGCTGTTTGAACGGCGCAATCATTTTTCGCACGTACTCGCGGGAACCGCCGCGGATCGCACGCCACATGGGCCGGTTCGCGATATTCAGGAAACCGTGACGATCAAAGAAGTCGACGAAGAAGCGCGCCGGAAACGACAGCATGGCCTCCGCGCTTGCCGACCAGATCGCTCGACCCATCGGCAGGATGTAGTAGTCGCGGAAGGCTCTCGAGTAGCCACTGCGCGCAAGAAAAGCGCCAAGGGTTTCGTCTTGATCCGGACTTCGCAGGAGCTCTCGGCACCGCACGTTGAACCGCAGGATGTCGGCGATCATGCGCAGGAATGCAGGGCTCGCGATGTTGCGACGCTGAGCAAACAGCGAGTTGAGCGAAGTGCCGTTGTATTCGAGGCCTGTACGCTCGCAGCTCACCGAGAAGCTCATGTTGGAATCCTGCGATGCCACTCCGAGCTCGTTCAGGAGCGCTATGAAGCGCGGATAGGTCCAGTCATTGAACACGATGAAGCCAGTGTCGATGGCCCACTGCCGGCCGAAGCGCTCGACATCGATCGTGGCGGTGTGGCCGCCGACGTAATGGTTGGCTTCGAAGACCTCGATGTCGTGTTCACGGTGCAGGCGATGCGCACACGTGAGTCCTGAAATCCCGCTGCCGACGATGGCAATCCTCATGGCGCGCTCCTCACGTGCGCCGGCACCGGCTTCAAATCCCAGATCAGTCCGCACCACGAGAGCGCCTTCAACCCGTAATACGTGAGATCGATCTCCCACCAGAAGAAGCCCTGGCGGGCCGACATGGGATAGTGATGGTGGTTGTTGTGCCAACCTTCCCCGAAGGCGAG
>CBJNAT010000512.1:0-3233 GCA_966434585.1 uncultured Gammaproteobacteria bacterium
GGCGTGTTCGTGAGGACGCGGCCGTAAAGCGAGAAAAAATGAAGGAAAGCGTTCTCGATGTCCTCATCTATTTGTTCGAGAACTACTTCGATGCCGACGTGGAACTCGCGGCCGATCCCGACAGGGACACCCTGCGCGTAGAACTCGAGCGAGCTGGCTTCTCCGAAGCCGACGTGGACCGTGCCCTCGAATGGCTGGAGCAGTTGTCGGGCGAGCACGCACGCAGTCGCCCGGTGCCGACAGCCCGCGCCATTCGCGTGTTCAGCGACCGCGAAAGCGCGCGCCTGGACCTCGACAGCCGCGGCTACATCATGTACTTGGAGAACATCGGGATCCTGAACAGCGCCCAGCGCGAGTTCGTCATCGATCGTCTGCTGGCTCTAGACGGCGCGCAGATCGACATCGAACAGGTGAAGTGGGTCGTGCTGATGGTGCTGTTCAGTCAGCCCGATCAACATGGCGCTTATGCGCGCATGGAAGATTTGCTGTTCGATAGTGAGTCCGACGCGTTGCACTAAAGCCCGCCATCACATGTGAGGTTTGACAACGCCGCGGCCGACCGCGGTTTCTTTTTTTATGGAGCACAAGAATCTCGTCATCGTGGAATCGCCGGCCAAGGCGAAGACCATCAAGAAGTACCTGGGCAAGGACTTCGAGGTGCTCGCGTCCTATGGTCACGTACGCGATCTCGTGCCGAAAGAAGGCGCGGTCGATCCGCGCCACAACTTCCGCATGCGCTACCAGGTGATCGACAAGAACGAGAAGCACGTTCAGGCGATCGCGAAAGCGCTCAAGAAGGCGCAGGCACTGTATCTCGCAACCGACCCTGATCGCGAAGGCGAAGCCATCTCGTGGCACCTGCTCGAGCTGCTGAAGGAACAAGGCGTGCTCAAGGACAAGGATGTGCACCGGGTCGTCTTCTACGAGATCACGCGCAACGCGATCCGCGATGCCATTCAGCAACCCCGCGATGTCTCGCAAGACCTGGTGAACGCTCAGCAGGCGCGACGCGCACTCGACTATCTCGTCGGCTTCAATCTCTCGCCGCTCCTATGGAAGAAAGCGGGCTTGCCTGGCGCCTCCGCCGGTCGCGTTCAGAGCCCTGCCCTGCGCATGATCTGCGAGCGCGAAGATGAGATCGTGAAGTTCCAGCCGCGCGAATACTGGACAATCGATGCGGACACCGAACGCGAGGCACAGACTGTCCCTGCGCGGTTGATCGAGCTCAAAGGCACCAAGGTCGAGCAGTTCACGTTCATCAACGAACTGCAGGCGACGAACGCGCGCACGACCATCGAAACCGCGGCCGGCGGCCAGCTGCGCGTGCGCAGCATCGAACGTAAGCAACGCAAGCGAAATCCGGCGCCGCCCTTCACGACGTCGACCCTGCAGCAGGAAGCAGCGCGCAAGCTCGGCTTCGGCGCACAGCGCACGATGCGACTGGCGCAACAGTTGTACGAAGGCGTGGACTTCGGCGAAGGCGCCGTCGGCTTGATCACGTACATGCGTACCGACTCCGTGAACCTCGCGGCCGAAGCCGTGCAGGAGATGCGGCAGGTGATCGAGAAGCTCTACGGTCGCGATGCGCTGCCCGCCGAGGCGCGCGTGTACAAGACGAAATCGAAGAACGCACAGGAAGCGCACGAAGCCATTCGCCCCACATCGGCATCGATCACCCCAGAGCGTCTCGACGGCAAGATCGACGCCGATCAGTTGAAGCTCTACAGCCTGATTTGGAAGCGCGCACTCGCAAGCCAGATGGAACCAGCGGTCTACGACACGGTTGCCGTCGATCTCGTGCCTGCGAAGGATGCGACAGCGGCAGTCTTGCGGGCCAATGGCTCCACGCTCGTCAAGCCCGGCTACATCGCGGTCTACAAGGAAGGGGCCGACGATGCGGTGGATGACGACAACGATCGCATCCTGCCACCGATGAAAGAAGGTGATGCGCTGAAGCTGCTGGCAGTCCGCGCCGAACAGCACTTCACGGAACCACCACCGCGTTTTTCCGAAGCAAGCCTCGTGAAGGCACTCGAGGAATACGGCATTGGCCGGCCGTCCACGTACGCAAGCATCATCCAGACGCTCCTCGGCAAGAAGTACGCGGAGCTCATCAACCGCCGTTTCGTGCCGACGGATCTCGGCAAGATCGTGAATCGCTTCCTCACGCGCAACTTCGAGCACTACGTCGATTACGGCTTCACGGCGAAGATGGAAGACGACCTCGACGAGATCGCGGAAGGCAAAGAAGAGTGGGTGCCCGTGCTGGATCGCTTCTGGGATCAGTTCAAGAAGCGCGTCGATGTGGTCGACGATACGGTTACGCGCGAGGACGTGGCGGATGCCCGCGAGCTCGGCCGCGACCCCACATCGGGCAAGCCGGTGTCCGTGCGCTACGGCAAGTACGGTCCGTTCGTGCAGATCGGCACGAAGGACGACGAGGAGAAGCCGAAGTTCGCGAGCCTGCGCCCGCATCAGCGCATGGACAGCATCACGCTCGTGGAAGCACTCGAGCTGTTCAAGCTGCCGCGCACGCTGGGCCAGACTGAGGCTGGCGAACCCATCAAGGTTGCGATCGGCCGCTTCGGCCCCTACATCCAATACGCGGCGAAGAAATTCGTCTCCATCAAGGACGACGATCCTTATGCGCTCGAGCTGCCGCGTGCACTCGAGCTGATCCGTCAGAAGGAAGAGGCCGACGCGAATCGCACGATCCTCAACTTCGAGGAGGCCGGTATTCAGGTGTTGAATGGGCGCTTCGGTCCGTACATCACCGATCGCGTGAAGAACGCGAAGATCCCCAAGGATCGCGACCCACGCACGCTGACGCTCGATGAATGTCGCGAGCTCATTGCCGCTGCGCCCGTGCGAGGCAAAGGCTTCAACCGCTTTGCGAAGAGCGCCAAAACCGCAGCCGCGCCTGCGCCAGAACCCGCGAATGCAGCCAAGAGAACGGCTGCGAAGCCGGTAGCGTTAGCGGCGAAGAAAAAGAAAGCGCCGCCCACCAAGCGAGCGACGAAGAAGGCCACGAACTCTTAACCGCGGAGGCATGCCGTGAGCGCAGCAGCCGTCGACGTCGATGCAGTCATCGCTTACCTACGCGAGCTGCAGGATCGCATCACGGGTGCGATCGAAACGGCGGACGGCGGTACCGAGTTCAGGCGCGACGCATGGGAGCGCCCTGGTGGTGGCGGAGGCGAGTCGCGCGTGCTGCGCGAAGGTCGCGTCTTCGA
>CBJNAT010000513.1:0-3231 GCA_966434585.1 uncultured Gammaproteobacteria bacterium
GTTCTGGTGACCTTCAGCCATGGCTGCGCGCAAACTCTTCCTCATGTGAGCTTCGCGCTGCGCTTCCCGCGGCGGTGAGGGGCTCGCCAGCACGGCGCGTACAGCGCCCATCATTTCGTGCACGGCCTTGAACACATCCACGTCGAAGCCCTCGCGCGACTCGACGAGGTAATCCCACCAGCGTTCGACGTCGGTGTAACCCGCCGCTTGAGCCATCGAGGCGAGCGGATCTTCGGTCCTCACAGACGCTTCGACTTCAAGCAACGGTGCTTCTGCAGCAACCTTGAGCTGCGCCGACTGCGGCAAGTCGATGAACCGCACCGGCACAGTGTGCTTCAGTGCGTACTGAATGGCCTGCCACTCGGGCGAATACTCCGCAAACGGATAGAGAACCGCTGCACTCGGCTCATCCGGTAAGTAGACGAGTAATGCGACCGGGGGCTTGAGATCGGGATGTGCGGCGAGTGCGAGCAACTCGTTCGCATCGGGCGGACCTTCGATGAGAATGATGTCGGGCTGTACACGTGCGAGCGCATGCCGCAGGCTCCGGGCGGAGCCCGGTCCATGGTGACGAATGCCAAACAGATGGACCTGCGGCACGTCCGCGCTCGAGCTCAGAGCTGTTCTTTACAGGCGCGATACAGGTCCTTCCAGCCGTCGCGCTCCTTCACGACGGTCTCGAGGTACTCGCGCCACACGATCGTGTCCTGCACCGGATCCTTGATGACGGCGCCGATCAGTCCGGAGGCCACATCGGCTGCACGTAAGGAACCATCACCGAAGTGCCCGGCGAGCGCGAGGCCATTGCTCACGACGCTGATGGCTTCTGCCGTGGATAAGGTACCGCTCGGGGATTTCAGTTTGGCTTTGCCATCTTCCGTCTTGCCATCGCGCAGCTCGCGAAAGACAGTGACGATGCGGCGGATCTCCGCGAGTGCCGGTGCCTCTGCCGGCAGCTCCAAGGCGCGCCCGATTGAATCCACGCGCATCTGCACGATGCTGACTTCTTCATCCAGTGTGTCCGGTGTCGGCAGCACGACGGTATTGAACCGACGCTTCAAGGCACTCGACATGTCGTTGACGCCACGGTCCTTGTTGTTGGCGGTGGCGATCAGATTGAAACCGCGTGCCGCACGCACCTCCTCGCCGAGCTCAGGGATCGGCAAGGTCTTCTCGGACAGCAGCGAGATCAACGTGTCCTGCACATCGGCCGGCACGCGCGTGAGCTCCTCGAGTCGCGCGATCGCGCCCGTCTGCATGGCCCGCAGAATGGGACTGGCAACGAGTGCCTCGCGTGAGGGGCCTTTCGCGAGCAGCAAGGCATAGTTCCAGCTGTAGCGAATGGACTCCTCTGCCGTGCCCGCCGTGCCCTGCACGAGCAACGTGGAATCGCCCGAGATCGCCGCCGCGATGTGCTCGCTTACCCAACTCTTGGCCGTGCCGGGCAGTCCCAAGAGCAGCAGCGCGCGATCCGTTGCGAGTGTCGCAACCGCGATTTCCATCAATCGCCGCTGGCCGACGTACTTCGGTGTGATCTCGAACCCGGAATCGAGCTTGCCGCCCATGAGGTACTTGACGACACCCCAGGGAGACAACTTCCAGTTCGGCGGTCGTTGGCGATCATCCTCCTTGGCGATCGCCGACAGCTCATCCGCAAATTGCACTTCGGCCGGTGCGCGCAGCACCTGCTCGCTTTTCATGTTGCTCTTCACAAGATCTCCCTTCGCATCGCGACCCGGAATGCCACGATGTCGTTCAGTTGTTCCAATGCTCCGCGCCAGTTCGAATCGAGCGGTACCTCAGCGAGCAGTGCCGTCAGTCGCTCGCGGGCGGTGCTCACATCGCAGCGATACGCGATCGAATCAAACAGCGTGCGACTCTGTGAGTGAGGCGATGACTGCCGCAGCGTCAACGTGCGCAGAAAGTCCATCGCCGCCTGCGTCAAGGCGGTGCCATAATCGAACTTCGCCGCATGCAATAGCGAATGGATGACCTGCTGATCCTTGAGTGCGTCGAGCGTAGAGAGTTGCCACACGAGCAACTCGCGCTGTACGTCGATCGGCGCGTGATCCAGCAGACTGACCATGGCTTGCGAGGAATCCAACAGCGGTTCTTTGGCACGGCGCCAAGCGGCCGCCAGTGCCTTTATCCATGCTCGTTCGGGGAAGCGGCTGACCGCTTCGGTGAGAGATACCAGAAGCTCGCGGGCGTAGTCCGTATCGAGTACCGCAGCTACGAAGGACTCCGCATCCGTAGCGAATCGCGTGATCCACCGTTCGGGTGGGACGAACGCGACCATCTGCATGAGCCAGAACGTACGCTCGCCGATCTTGCGGTGAGCCGGTGGCTTCACTTCGATGCCATCGCGCTGTGTCGCCTTATCGGGGCTCTGGGGCAGCTCGATGTCGAGCTTGAATCTCCCCTTGCTGAAGGCTGCGAGCAGCCCCTTCTTCGCTTCGAACGTAATCAGCTTATCCACTCGCGAGCAATGGCGCGCAACGAACGCAGACGTGGGCAGTCGCGCGAGCAACTGAGCCGCTGTTTGCCGAACGGCCTTGCGCTTGTCATCGAGCGCAGCGTCCAGAAACTGCTCATCAGACCCCGACAGTCCGATGGCGAGCTCACCGAGCAATGCCTCGCGCGCATCGGGGGGATCTGTGGGCCAAGTCTCGGCAAGCCAGTCGAGTGCCATACGCGCATCATGCGAGCGCATCGCCCGCAGCTCCGTGCGTCGTTCCTTATGTGAGCCCGCCAACCATCGCTCCTTCGACGGCTCCACAACGGCTGCGGTGAGCCGCCATTCCGGGTTCAGTTCGGCGAGCCAGCGTCCCGTGGGGCCGAGTACGGCGGAAAAAGCCGGCGTGCGTACCGCCGGGATGTGAGTCAGGGCCAGGGGTACGAAGTGCGGCGGCAGCTCTCGCTGTGCAGACGCTGTCAGCGTTAGCCACTCCGCGATGAGCGGTGGATAGTCGCCTCTGATCATGCGCACGAGTCGCATGGCTGCCGCATCCGAAACACAGCGTGTGCGATCGACCTCCGTCTGCCGAGGAGCCGCTGCCAACTCTGGCGCCGCTCGTGTGCCGGCGACACGCATCAGATGCTGTACGGCAGCCGCGCGCAGGAGCTTCACCTCTGGGAGGGCGCCCTGCGCTGCAGCGCTCAACTCTGGACGCGGCCACAGGCTCGCTTCGTTCGGCAGTGCTCGGCGTGTCCCCAGCAGAGCAACACTCA
>CBJNAT010000514.1:0-3226 GCA_966434585.1 uncultured Gammaproteobacteria bacterium
GCAACAACAATCCCGGTGTGGGCGCCATCTCGGGCACCTACAGCACACCACGGATGTGGTTCGCCGGTGTGAAGGTTCGGAGCCGCTGATGAGCGCGACGCACACATTGGGTCTGCTCAAGGACAGCCGCTGGTACGAACGCATCTTCGACGGCGATTGGCGCACGGCCACGGGCGGCACGAGTGCCGTTCGCGAGCCAGCCAACGGCAACTCGCTCGGTGTCGTCGGTGTCGGCAATGCCGATGACATCGCGCGTGCGACCGAAACCGCTGCCCAGGCTCAAAAAGCCTGGGCAGCCGTGCCGCACCGGGAACGTAGCGCCATCTTCCTCAAAGCGGCAGAAGCGCTGCGTACGCATTTCGAAGAATGTGCCTCGCTGGTCGCTCGTGAGACCGGCGGGATTCACCCGAAGGGAGCCCATGAGGTCAATGAGACGATTGCCATCCTGCACAACGCGGCAGCGTTCGCGAGCTCGTCGCGCGGTGAGGTGCTACAGAGCCCTCGCGCGCGTTTGAGCTATGCACGCCGCGTCCCGCGCGGTGTCGTCGGGGTGATCTCGCCGTTCAACTTCCCGCTCATTCTCGCGATGCGCGCGGTGGCGCCGGCGCTGGCTGCAGGCAACGCGGTCGTACTGAAGCCGGACGTACAGACGCCGCTCTCGGGCGGCTTTCTGATC
This sequence comes from uncultured Gammaproteobacteria bacterium, assembly GCA_966434585.1. GTDB lineage: Bacteria > Pseudomonadota > Gammaproteobacteria > Steroidobacterales > Steroidobacteraceae > DATELY01. The sequence continues at coordinate 677 of CBJNAT010000514.1, forward strand.
GCACGCATCTTCGAAGACGCAGGCCTCATGCCTGGCGTGCTGCACGTCATCCCCGGCGGCGCCGTTGCGGGTGAAGCGCTGTGCCTCGACCCCCGCGTGCAGATGATTCAGTTCACGGGCTCGACGCAGGTCGGGCGGCGTGTCGCTGAGCTCGCTGGCAAGACATTGAAGAAAGTGTCGCTCGAGCTCGGCGGCAACAGTGCGTTGCTCGTGCTCGACGATGCGGACGTCGATGCCGCGGTGAACAACGCGGCGTGGGGCGCGTGGCTTCATCAGGGTCAGATTTGCATGGCCACGAGCCGCATCTTTGTCCACGAGAGCATCGCGCAGGAGTTCATTCGCAAGCTCGCCGAGAAGGCGAAGCACTTGCCCGTCGGGGACCCTGCCGCACAGCCTGTCGCGCTCGGCCCGCTGATCAACGAGAAACAAGCGCAGCGGGTGAAGTCGATCGTGGCTGACTCTGTCGCGAGCGGTGCGCGCATCGCGGCCGGTGGCGAGTGCCAGGGTCTGTTCCATCAGGCCACCGTGCTGACGGATGTGCGTCCTGGTATGCGGGCGTTTCATGAAGAAATGTTCGGGCCCGTTGCGACGGTCGTCACCTTCCGCGACGAAGCCGAAGGCGTTGCGCTCGCGAATCAGCACGAAGGTGCTTTGGCCGTCGCTGTCATCTCTCGATCCGTGGGGCGGGCGATGGCCGTTGCCGATCAGCTCAACGCAGGCATGGTGCACATCAACGATCAGACCGTGAACGACGATGCGAACAATCCGTTCGGTGGACCGGGCGTTGCCGGCGCAGGGTGCGCTGTCGGCGGACCTGCCGACGTGGATGAATACACCCAATGGCAATGGGTGACGATCAAAGACACACCGCCGACCTATCCTTTTTAGGAAAGACTGGTAGCGAATCGCTCATCTGGCATGCCGCTCAAGAAGCGGCATGCTAGCAAGCGCTGAAGGAGAAGAAGCAATGAAAATCTCAGCCGCTGTATGGCGCGGTTCGCAGCGACTCAGCACCGAAACGCTGGAGCTCGATGAGCCGCGGCCGGACGAAGTCCTGGTGAAGGTCGTTGCCACGGGGGTCTGCCACACCGATCTCGTGGTTCGCGACGGCCACTTGCCTACGCCGCCGCCTGCGGTGCTCGGTCACGAAGGAGCCGGCATCGTCGAGCGCGTGGGCAGCCACGTGACGCGCGTGGCGCCAGGCGATCACATCGTCATGACCTTCGCCTCCTGTGGAGGCTGCCCAAGCTGTCGCGATAGCGAGCCCGCGTACTGTCACGAATTCTTCCCTCGCAACTTCTTCGGCACGCGCACCGATGGCGGCACTGCGTTATCCCAAGAGGGTGAGCGCGTGCACAGCCACTTCTTCGGGCAATCCTCGTTCGCCACCTACGCGCTTTGTAGCGAGCGCAATGCGGTGCGCGTTCGCAAGGACGTACCGCTCGAGTTATTGGGCCCGCTCGCGTGCGGCGTGCAAACCGGCGCGGGCGCGGTCATGAATGCGTTGCAAGTGGGTCCTGGCAGCTCATTCATCGTGTTCGGGGCGGGCTCGGTGGGCTTGTCTGCCATCATGGCGGCGCGGGTGGTCGGTGCGACGACCATCATCGCGGTCGATCTGAACGATGCGCGCCTCGCGATGGCGCGCGAGCTCGGTGCAACTCACACCGTGAACTCCTCGCGAGAAAAAGTAGCAGAGGCAGTGCAAGCGTGGACCGGGAGCGGCGTGCAGTTCGCGCTCGACACTACGGGTCTTCCCGCAGTGATTCGTGCCGCCGTGGAGTCTCTTGCGCCACGCGGTACTTGCGGCATCCTCGGCGCACCGCGTCCCGGCAGTGAGATCGTCTTGGATGAAACCCACTTCATGAGCGGCGGACGCCGCCTCATCGGCATCGTCGAAGGCGGCACTGTTCCCGATACATTCATCCCGATGCTCGTGGACCTATACGCACAGGGTCGCTTCCCGTTCGACAGGATGGTGAAGTTCTACCGCCTCGATGAAATCAATGAAGCGATGCACGACTCCGAATCCGGGCGCGCGATCAAACCCATCCTGAGAATGTGACCATGCCACTCGATCCTGGTGCTCAAGCGGTGCTGGATTTTCTCGGCACACAGCCGCGCCTGCACACGCTACCTGTGCCGCAAGCGCGTGAGTCCGCGTTGCAGTTCGCACGCGCGCTCGGACCGGGCGAGCCGGTCGGCAACGTCGTCGACCGCACGATTGCGCTCGAGGGACGCGAGCTTGCGATTCGCGCCTACACACCGGTGGGTGCCGGGCCTTTGCCGATCTACGTGTACTTTCATGGCGGCGGGTGGGTGATCGGCGATCTCGATACCGAGGATGCAGCGCTGCGTGCGACGTGCAACGCGGCGCAGTGCCTCGTGGTCTCCGTGAACTATCGCCATGCACCCGAACACAAGTTTCCGGCGGCCGTCGAGGATGCGTGGGCGGCCACGCGCTGGGTCGTCGCCAACGCCGCCGCGCTGGGCATCGACGCCGGTCGCCTGGCGGTCGGCGGCGACAGTGCCGGCGGCAACCTGGCCACGGTC
>CBJNAT010000515.1:0-3219 GCA_966434585.1 uncultured Gammaproteobacteria bacterium
CAGCCGCCACGCCTCTGGCTAGCCGACTAGCTGACTAGCCGACTGATCGACCCCTCTCGCCAGCCTTCCCACACCTCGCCTGCAACTCCTGCAGCTCCCTCCCGGTGAGCTCGCGCCACTGCCCGACCTTCAAGCCATCCAATCGGACGTTCATGATCCGAACGCGCTGCAGACGACGCACCTTGTAGCCGAAGAACGAGCACATCCGGCGGATCTGTCGATTCAGTCCCTGGGTGAGGATGATGCGGAACGTGCACGCATCCACACGCTGAACCGAGCACGGCTGCGTCACCGTCCCGAGAATCCGCACCCCGCTCGCCATTCCATTCAGGAATATCGGTGTGACGGGCCGATCCACCGTGACGAGATATTCCTTCTCGTGTTCGTGCTCCGCTCGAAGAACCTCATTGACGATGTCGCCATCGTTGGTGAGCAGGATCAGCCCTTCCGAATCCTTGTCTAGACGCCCGATCGGGAAAATCCGCTCCCGGTGGCCGATGAAGTCGACGATGTTGCCGGGGACATCGGACTCGGTCGTACAGGTGATGCCAACCGGCTTGTTCAAGGCCAGGTAGACGTGCTCCTTCGGTGCTCCGACAACCTGACCATCGACTCGCACGACATCGCCTGCCTTGACGACAGTGCCCAGACTTGCGGACTGCTCGTTGATCGTCACGCGACCGGCTTCGATCCACTTGTCGGCCTCGCGGCGCGAACACACGCCCGTCTCGCTGATGAACTTGTTCAGTCGCATTTCTTGGGTGGTGGCTCGATCACTTGTGGCAGCGGCGCACATATTGTGGCCCGCCTTGCGTCAGATACCTAAAGCTGACGGCGCGAACGCCGTTATTGGGGGTACAACAACAGATCATCCACTCATGCTGCACGACAAGAAAATAACCCGGCACATGTCAGCGGTGGAGGAATACCGAGAGCGCCTCACGAAGCTGCAAGGTGCATGGGACACGCTGTCCCTGCTTTCGCACCTGAGCGGCGACGGCTCCGACCTCAGCGGTACGCGCCAGGCATTCGAAACGCTCGCAGCCGAGCTCATACAGAACCTCAGCGGCGAGACCTTGAAGAAGGCGCACGCGACGCTCACCGCAAAGGCGCAGATTTCGATCGACATCCTGGTCCGCAATCTTTTCGAGCGCACAGCGGATGTGGGCTTTCTCAGCGCGGATGCGGACCTGTGCACCTATTTGCGGGAGCTGCAGGCAGCCCGACGCAGCGGCGAAGCACAGTCCTTGCAGGTCCGTGCGGCCGGCATGGTTCAGCGGCTGCGCGAGTACGTAGCGAAGTACTCCGTGTACTCCGACATCGTCGTACTCGCGCCGGACGGTGAAGTGCTGCTGTCCCTGCATCCGCAAGACTCACTCACGCACAGCCGCGATCCGCTCATCAAGGCCACTCTCGATACGAGCGCGGCGTATGTCGAAACCTACCGGAAGATCGACTTCCAAGCCTCGCCCCGCAGCCTCGTGTACTCGTGCCGCATCGTCGATCAGGGCACCGTCCGTGGCGTGTTGTGCCTGTGCTTCGACCTCGCTGATGAGGTCCGTCGCATCTTCGCGAAGCTCGGCGCAGCGGACGACTGGACGATCTTCGCGTACGTGGATCCCGCGGGCACCGTGCTCGCCCGTATCGATCCGCTGCCGCTACCCATCGACGCTCGCGTGCCGTTGGCACTCGAGCCTGAGCGAAGCGTCGCGCGATTCGCGGGTCGGGAGTATCTCGCGGTCACCCGCCGCACGAATGGCTATCAGGGGTACATGGGTCCAGGTTGGCTTGCTCACGCGTTCGTGCCGATCGAATACGCGTTTGAACAGTCATCCGATGCACAAGGCCTGGAACCGGCACTGCTCAACGAACTGAGTGACAGCGAGCTGATCTTCTCCGCCGAATTGCGCCGCATTCCGAACCAGGCGCGACAGATCCAGCGCGAGTTGAATCGCTCCGTCTGGAACGGTCACGTTCGTCTCGATGCGCGTCAGGAAAACGGCAACGGGTTTGCCAAGGCGCTGCTGTGGGAGATTGGCAGCGCGGGCCGTCGGACGCAGGACACCTTCGAGCAATCCATCCGCGATCTGCAGGAGATGGTGTCGTCCTCCTTCCTCGACAGCGCCGCGCTGCTCTCCTCGCTCGCCGTCGACATCCTCGATCGCAACCTCTACGAGCGCGCCAACGACTGCCGCTGGTGGGCCTTGAATGGCACGCTGATCGAGCACCTCTCGGGCGGCGCCAGCGATGTAGCTAAAGTCACTGAAGTGCTCCGCCACATCAACTCGCTGTACACCGTCTATCACAGCATCGTGCTGCTGGATGCGGAGCGCCGCATCGTGGCGGTGTCAAATCCGAGCCAAGCGGGTCTTATCGGCTCCATCTGCAATGAATCGTGGGCTCGCGACGCCCTGCAGCTGCGCGACTCGCAATCGTTCTGTGTCTCGCCGTTCACACCCAGCCCGCTGTACGACGGACAGCACACGCTGATCTTCGCCGCCGCTGTACGGCAGTCGCAGGGACGGGTCGTCGGGGCCGTGGGCATCGTGTTCGACTCGACGCCGCAACTCGCGGCCATGTTGAAAGATGCGCTCCCGAATTCAGGGGCGAGTATCCAAAGCACCGGCGTCTTCATCGACGCAGAACGACGCGTGATTGCCGCCACCCGGGACTATGCACCCGGGGAGACGCTCGACCTGCCGCCGCAGCTATTGCAGACCCGCGAGCGTTCTCGTGCTTGCGTCCTGCAGCACCGCGGCATTCACTACGCAGCCGCCGCATGCGCGACCTCCGGGTATCGAGAATACGATCGGGTCCCTGTCACGGCGATCGTGCTGATCCCGCTCGGCCCCGCTCAACCGCACAGTCGACGAACGATCAAGCCGCCCGCGCTCTCGGCGCAACGGGCCAACGCGACCGAGCCTGTCGTTGAGATCGCCACATTCACCTGTGCCGATCAATGGATCGGCGTCGCGCGCGAGCATGTCATCGAGGCGATTGCGGCAGCCGGCCTGCGCCGTCTTCCGGGCAAGCCGACCTGGCATGCGGGCGTACTCATGTATCAGGGCAACCCGTTGCCAGTGCTCGACCTTTCGCACATCACGGGGCAACAATCGTCGAGCACGTTGCGCGACGTCATCGTGATCGAACCGATTCGCGGGGCATCGCGCATCGGCTTGCTCGTCGATGATCTCACCTCTATTCCCGAAGTCGCACTAA
>CBJNAT010000516.1:0-3213 GCA_966434585.1 uncultured Gammaproteobacteria bacterium
GGGATGAATGCCCTTGAGTGGCTTGCCGAGCTTGCGCGCGAAGCGTTCGAGGAAGTGCTGCGCGAGCGCCGGGATGTCTTCTGCGCGGGCGCGCAGCGGCGGCACGTCGATGGGGAACACCTTGAGACGATAGAACAGGTCCGCGCGAAACCGCCCGCTCGCGACGTCGGCGCTCAAATCGCGATTGCACGCAGCGATCACACGCACATCGACCTTGATGGTCTTGGAGCTGCCGACCGGCTCGAACTCGCCTTCCTGCAGTACGCGCAGCAGCTTCGTCTGTGTATCGAGCGGCAGCTCGCTCACTTCGTCGAGGAAGATCGTGCCCCCATTCGCAAGCTCGAAGCGGCCGATGCGACGGTCGCTCGCGCCTGTGAACGCACCCTTGGTATGGCCGAACAACTCGCTTTCGACGAGTCCAGCCGAGATCGCGCTGCAATTGAGTTTCACGAGCGGCCGTTCGCGGCGCGGACTGCGCTCGTGCAACGCGCGGGCGATGAGCTCCTTGCCCGTGCCCGTTTCACCGCAGATGAGCACGGTCGTGTCGGTCGGCGCGACCATGTCGACCTGCCGCAGTACCTCTTGCAGTGTCGCGCTGTTACCGACGATGTCCCGATGTTGCCCTGCTTCCGAGATCTCCTGCTGCAGATACTTGTTCTCGCGTTCGAGCCGCTCTTTGAGCGTTTCGATTTCGCGCAGTGCGTTCTTGAGCTCGGCCGTGCGCTCTTCGACCCGGTGCTCGAGCGTCTCATTGAGCCTCGCCTGCTCGAGCTGGAGCTTGCGCATCGTGACGAGGGTACGCACGCGCGCGAGCACTTCCTCGTGTTCGAAAGGTTTGACGACGTAGTCGGCGCCACCGGCCTCGAAGCCCTTCACCTTGTCTTCGAGGTCGCTGAGCGCCGTCATGAAGATCACGGGAATGTCCGCCGTCGCAGGACTTGCCTTCAAACGTCGGCAGGCTTCGAAACCATCCATGCCCGGCATCATGACGTCGAGCAGGATGATGAGCGGCAGGGCATACCGCGCTTGCTCGAGTGCGCTCTCGGCTTCGCGCGCGACGAGCACGCGATAGCCCTCGCGGCTCAGCATCTCGAGCAGCACCTTCACGTTCGTCGGCGTGTCGTCGACGACGAGGATGCTGTCGCCCGTGCCACGCGCAGTGTTCAGGGCACCGACGGTCATGAATTCTCCGCGAGCGGTCGCAAGGTATCCCTCAGCCCCTTCATATCATAGGCGTCGGCGAGTGCCGCCAGTTGTTCCACGGGCTCGCCCACTGCATGCGCCGCGGCCAGTTTGCGATGCAGTGTCTGCACATCGCCCGCGAGCGCCAGCTCGTACAGCTCGCGCGCCAGCGCGGCAGGCAGACGGCAGGCGTGTGCGGCAGAACCACGCAGTGGATTGCGTACCCACTCCAGCTGTAGCAATCGGCCCAACACATCTGTGACCTCGTCGAGTTTGATGGGCTTGGCGATGAACGCATCGCAGCCGGCACGCAGACTGTCCGCACGGCTCACGTCGAAGGCGCTCGCCGACACGGCCACGATGGGAATACGTGCGAACTCATCGCCCGCATCTCGGATCTCGCGGATCGCCTCCAGGCCATCCTTCACGGGCATGACGAGGTCCATGAAGATGAGGTCCGGCTTGCGTGCGAGTGTCGCATCTACCGCAACGGCACCGTTCTGCGCCTCCTCGACGGTGAAGTCGAGCGACTTCAAGAGGCGAGTCAGGATTTGACGGTTGTCGGCTTTGTCGTCGACGACGAGCACGCGGCGGCGGCGACCTTTGTAGCCGACGATGCCAGCACTTGCAGCACCCCGCGCTCGCGCGGTTGCGTGACCATGTGACACAGTTACTTCGACCGCGAACCTCGTGCCGACGCCCGGAGTGCTCGTCACTGAGAGCGTGCCGTCCATGAGGGCGACGAGTTTGCGAGTGATGGCCAAGCCGAGACCCGTGCCTTCGATTGCGCGATCCCGCTGCTTCACCTGATGAAACGGATCGAAGATGTGTTCGACTTCACCGGATTCGATGCCGATACCCGTGTCTTCCACGTCGAAGCGCAGCACCGAACGATTCGCGCCCGCGGCTCTTGCTTGCGTGCGCAACGTGACGCTGCCTTGATCCGTGAACTTCACGGCGTTGCCGAGCAGGTTCAGCAGCACCTGATGGAGCTTGCGTTCATCGACGACGACGACTTCCGGGAGCGCTGAGGCGGTGTCGCAGCAGAAGCGCAGACCCGCTTGAGTGGCGCGTACTCGTGAGACATTGCAGACCTCGCGCAGAAACTCCTCCAGCGCGACCGGCTTGGGATCGAGCTCCATGCGACCCGCTTCGATCTTCGCAAGATCGAGCACGTCACTGATCAACGTGAGCAGATGCTCGCCGCAGGATTCAATGGCCTCGACACTCTCCTGTTGCTCCGCCCCGAGGCTGGGATCGCGGCGCAGGAGTTGTGCGTAGCCCAGGATGCCGTTCAGTGGCGTGCGTAGCTCATGGCTCATGTTCGCTAGGAACTCGCTCTTGGCTCGGTTGGCCGATTCGGCGGCGTCGCGCGCTGCTTCCAACACGTGCTCGGTTTGTTTGCGCATGTGCGCCCCCGAGATGATCTCGCCGAGCAGACGCAGCAGCTGCAGATCCTCGTCGGGCCAATGCCGCTCCTGCTTCATGGAATGGAAGCAGATGAAGCCGAGAGTCAGCTCGCCGTACACCATCGGCACAGCGATGCGCGACATCACCGGTTCGGCCCCGAGCGCGCAGTCGACGTTCTCGAAGCCGTCGGGCAGCAGCTCCGGTCGCGCGGCATTCAACGTTTGCCGTCGTAGAAAGTAATCCAGCACCTTGGGGACCACGGCGCGGCGCAGCTCCGGCGGCTGCGAAGGCGGTACGGTGGACGGTAGCAACGACCACTCGTGGGTCATGCGTGCGACGCTGCCGTCCTGCGAAAATCGAAACACCATTGAGCGATCCGCGCCGATGAAGCGGCAGATGGAACCGAGCGCGCGGGAAATCTCGGCGTCGATCGCCTCGGTCTTCACGGTCATGAAGCGCGTCGAGGTTTCGGCCGCGAGTGCTTCGAGCTTCACGCGACGGGCGAGCTCGATGTTAGCCTGCACCATTTCCTGCTCGGCAAGCTGTCGCTCGATCTCCGCCGTCGAACGCGCGGCGAAGATGCGCAGGATGCCGAAATCGCGCTGCTGCCAGTTCTTGGCC
>CBJNAT010000517.1:0-3213 GCA_966434585.1 uncultured Gammaproteobacteria bacterium
ACAACGTTTTCTGGCGGGCACGCTGCCCGAGGACGACTTCCGCGCCCTGCGCCTGCGGAACGGCCTGTACATCCAGAAATACGCGCCGATGCTGCGTGTCTCGATCCCCTACGGCCTGCTGAACACCCAGCAGGTGCGGATGCTGGCGCACATCGCACGCAAGTACGACCGCGGCTACGGCCACTTCAGCACGCGCCAGAACATCCAGTACAACTGGCCGAAGCTGGAGCAAGTACCGGACATTCTTGCCGACCTCGCAACCGTCGAGATGCATGCCATCCAAACGAGCGGCAACTGCATCCGTAACGTGACCGCCGATCATCTCGCGGGGATCAACACCGACGAGGTGGAAGATCCACGTCCGTGGTGCGAGATAGTGCGTCAGTGGGCGACGTTCCATCCCGAGTTCTCGTTTCTGCCTCGCAAGTTCAAGATTGCGATCACCGGGTCACCACAGGATCGTGCCGCATCGAAGGTGCATGACGTGGGTCTGCATCTGGTGCGCAACGACAAGGGTGAAGTTGGCTTTGAAGTGCTCGTGGGCGGCGGTCTCGGCCGTGCACCGATGATCGGCCATGTGATCAACAAGTTCGTCGCACCGCGCGATCTACTCGCGTATCTCGAAGCGATCCTGCGCGTGTACAACCTGCACGGCCGTCGCGACAACATTCACAAGGCGCGAATCAAGATCATCGTGAAGGCATTCGGCCCGGAGAAATTCCGCGAGATGGTCGAAGCCGAGTTCGAATCCGCGAAGGGAACTGCACCCGTGCTCGAGCAGGCGGAGATCGATCGCGTCAAAGCCTTCTTCGTGCCGCCTTCGTACGAGCAGTTGAAGGACGAAGACGTGCTGTCCGGGCGTCCCACTGAGTTTCGCAACTGGTACCAGCGCAACACGCGCCGTCACAGAGTGACGGGCTATCGCGCCGTGTTCCTGTCGTTGAAGTCCCCGAAGCGTCCGCCGGGCGACATTACCGATGAGGAGCTGGAGCGGGTTGCCGATCTGGCCGATCAGTATTCATTCGGTCTCGTGCGCTCGACCCACGATCAAAATCTGATTTTCGCCGACGTGCGTCAGCGTGATCTGTTCGCCGTGTGGCAGGCACTGAAGGCCATCGATCTCGCTACGCCAAACATCGGCACGCTCACCGACATGATCTGCTGCCCGGGCGGCGACTTCTGCTCGCTCGCGAACGCGCGTTCAATTCCGATCGCGCAGCAGATCAACGAGCGTTTCGACGATCTCGATTATCTCTACGATCTCGGCGATATCGAGCTGAAGATGTCCGGCTGCATGAACGCGTGCGGTCACCACCACGTGGGTCACATCGGCATCCTCGGCGTCGATAAGAACGGCGAGGAGTGGTATCAGATCACCCTCGGCGGCTCGGCCAGTGGGCAGGACGCCGCGCTCGGTCAGGTGATCGGTCCTTCCGTACGGCATGCGGAAGTCGCCGAAATCATCGAGCGCATCATCAACGTGTACGTCGCCGAGCGCGAAACCGGCGAACGCTTCATCGATACCTTCCGCCGAATCGGCGTCGCCCCCTTCAAGAGCCGCGTTTATGCGCCAGCTAATCAAGCAGCGTGACATCGTCACGGACGCGTGGCGCTACGTGGACGAGGATCCGCAAGGCAAAGAGCGTGCGCTGATCCTGCCGCTCGCGCGCTGGCAGCAGGAACGCGAGCAGTGGTGGTTGTGGGACGGCCGCTTGGGCGTGCGCATCGGGCCCACCGACTCCGTCGCCGACATCGAAAAGGACTTCTTGCGGATTTCGCTCGTCGCGATCGAGTTTGGCGGTATCGGCGAAGGCCGCGGTTACAGCCAGGCGCAGCTCTTGCGCTCGCGCTACCAGTTTACGGGCGAGATCCGCGCCGTCGGCAAGATTCAACGCGATCAGCTGTTCTACATGGCCCGTTGCGGCTTCGATGCGTTCGAGCTACCCGGGGGCGCCGATCTGCTGGTCGCGCTGACGGCGTTCAATGACTTCACGGCCAAGTATCAAGGAGCCACGGATCTCGGCTTGAGCTTGCGTTCACGCAAGGTGGCGGCACTCGCTCAACGCTGAGTGCACGTCGAGCCGGCGTGCTGAGTTCAACTCCCTGACTTGTTCGGATCGCGCCATACCCGCTCGAATGGCAAACGCCAGGCGCGCGGTGCGATGAGCTGGTGAATCGCGTTCGGTCCCCAAGAACCTGGCGTATAGAAGCGCACAGGCGGTGGGGCTTCGAGCAGCGGGGTCGAGACCTGCCACAGACGCTCGATACCTTCCGCCGTCGTGAAGAGCGTGTGATCCCCCCGCATCGCATCGAGAATCAGACGCTCGTAGGCCTCGAGCACGTCCCCGATGAAGCTCGTATCGTGCATTGCAAACTGCAGACTCAGTTTGTCGAGACGCATGCCCGGGCCAGGGCGTTTGCCGTAGAACGATAACGACATCTTCGAGTGATCGGCGAGATCGAAGGTGAGATGGTCTGGCCCGCGTGCGCCGACACCGGAATCGGCGGGGAACATGCTCTTCGGCGGCTCGCGAAACGCGATGGAGATGATGCGTTGCCCCTCAGCCAGGCGCTTGCCCGTGCGCAGGTAGAACGGCACGCCCGCCCAGCGCCAATTGTCGATGTGGCACTTGAGCGCAATGAAAGTTTCGGTCTCCGATTCGAGATTCACGCCCGGCTCGCTGCGGTAGCCGCTGTACTGACCACGCACGACGTCCGTCGGCTGGATCGGCAACATGCTGCGGAAGACCTTGTTCTTCTCCTCGTTGATGGGCGAGGGCGCGAGGTGCGTCGGCGGCTCCATGGCCATGAAGCCGAGAATCTGGAACAAATGCGTCACGACCATGTCGCGATACGCCCCCGTCTGCTCGTAGAACGCTGCTCGCTTACCGAGCGAGAGCATCTCGGGCACGTCGATCTGCACGTGATCGATGAAGTTGCGATTCCAGATCGGCTCGAAGAGCCCGTTCGCGAAACGAAACGCGAGGATGTTCTGCGCCGGCTCCTTGCCGAGGAAGTGATCGATGCGAAAGATCTGCTCCTCCGAGAACACTTCGTGGAGTTTCGCATTCAACGAAACAGCGCTCGCCAGATCCGTGCCGAAGGGCTTCTCCATGACGATGCGCGAGCGCTCGACGAGTTGCGCTTCACCCAGCAAGCGGACGGCCGATAACGCGGCGCTCGGCGGCACGCTCATGTAATGCAGGCGCCGGC
>CBJNAT010000518.1:0-3200 GCA_966434585.1 uncultured Gammaproteobacteria bacterium
GTCGCGCAGGTGATCGGTGAACCTCGCTACTACCCCACGGTCATCGTCGACAAATTCTGCGGCTACATGCTGGCCTCGAGCATTGGCATGGCGCTCTACCACCGCGAGCGCACAGGTCAAGGGCAGGAAGTCCATGTGCCGATGTACGAGACGATCCTGAGCTTCAACTATCTCGATCATCTGTGGAGCGCGGTGTTCGATCCGCCGATCGGCCACGGCGTTGGCTACGTGCGCTTGCTCACCACCCATCGCCGTCCTTACAAGACGAAGGACGGCTACATCTGCGTGCTGGCCGTCAACGATGAGCAATGGCGCCGGTTTTTTCCGGTGCTCGGCCGTCCCGAACTCGCGCAGGACGAACGTTTCTCGAAGACTGCCGCGCGCGTGCAGCACTACGATGAGTTGTACGGCATCGTTTCGGAACAACTGGCGCAGCGGACCACCGCGGAATGGCATGAGCTGCTCGATGAGATCGAGATTCCGAATGGCCCCATGCGCTCATTGCAGGAACTGATGAGCGATCCTTACCTTCGCGACACCGGCTTCTTTCAGCGATACGAACATCCGAGCGAAGGTCCGGCTGTTACGACAGCCGTGCCCACGTACTTCTCCGCTTCGCCGGGTGGCGTGCGCCTGCCGCCACCGCAGCTCGGCCAGCACAATGCCGAAGTGCTCGGCGCGCTCGGCTACAGCGCTGCAGAGATTGCGCAGCTCACGGGTAAGTGAAGCCGCTGAGCAATGAAGTTGATGCCTCACGCTTGAGGCGTGGGACGTGAGCAAGAACGATCTCTGACCTCAAGCCTAGAGCCTCGAGCCTGAGGCCTTTTCCGGAGAGTGCAGTGATGAACACTACAACGGTCGCCACCCCCAGCCACGTTCCAGCCGACCTCGTGCGCGACTTCGATCTGTACCACGTTCCTGGCGTCGAGCAGGACTATCAGCTGGCGCTGAAGCGGCTACACGACGAGGGCTACCCGGACATCTTTTGGACGCCGCGCAACGGCGGTCATTGGGTGATCACGCGCGGTGAAGACATGTACGGCTTCTTTGCCGATTACGAGCACTTCTCCTCGAACAAACTCGTCGTTCCTGACCGTGGACACTCCATACATCTCTATCCCATTCACGCCGACCCGCCGCAGCACACCGCGTATCGCGCGTTGATCGCGCCAGCGTTTTCACCCAAAGCTGTCGCTGCATTGGAGACGAAAGCGCGTGCGCTCGCCATCAAGCTCGTGGAGGAGCTGAAGCCTCGTGGCGGTTGCGAATTCATCGCCGACTTTGCGCAGCATCTGCCGATCGAAGTGTTCATGGGCATCATCGATCTGCCTGCGGGGGATCGAAAGATGTTGCTCGGCTGGGCGGATAGCATGGTCAGGCCGGAAACGCCGGAAACGCCGATGCTGACGATTCAAAAGATCTTCGCGTACATACGGGAGAAGATTGCGGAGCGACGTGCGAAGCCCGGCAATGACCTCATCAGCCAGCTCGCCAATGCCAAGGTGTTCGACAGGCCGATCACTGACGAGGAACTCACTGGCATGTGCTCCCTCGTGCTGATCGGCGGCATGGATACCGTTGCTTCTGCGATGGGCTTCGCAGCCCATTTCCTGGCGAAGAGCCCCGAGCATCGTCGTCAGCTGATCGCCCATCCCGACTCGATACCGAAAGCAGTCGATGAGTTGCTGAGGCGCTTTCCGATCGTGAATCAGGGTCGCGAAGTCAAACAGGACTACGACTACAAGAACGTCCAATTCAAGAAAGGCGAGATGATCGTGATGCTCACGACGCTGCACGGGCTCGATGAACGCAAGTTCCCCGATCCGCTCAAAGTGGATTTCAATCGCCCGACACCCATTCACTCGACCTTCGGCAACGGCCCACACCGCTGTCCAGGCTCGAATCTCGGACGCACTGAGCTGCGCGTGTTCCTGCAGGAATGGCTCCCGCGAATTCCGGAGTTCCAGATCGCACCCGGCGGCAAAGTGGGCATGCGATCGGGCGTGAACGGCACGATTTATCAGCTGCCGCTGGCGTGGGGATGAGGATGGACATCGGGCGTGGTGAACCACGATGAAAAAATGGCAGTGCTATTTCTGCGGCTACATCTACGATGAGGCGCAAGGCGATCCCGATAGCGGCGTCGCGGCGGGTACGCGCTGGGAAGACATTCCAGCCGATTGGTTGTGCCCGCAGTGCGGCGCGACCAAAGGCGATTTCGCGATGATGGAGATGGCGTAGCCCCATGCGCGAGACGTTGTTTCGAACTCGTATCACCGAGCTGCTCGGGATCCGTCATCCGATTCTCTGCGGCGGGCTGGGCCCCGGTGTTTCGGACGCTCCGTATGTGGCCGCCGTCGTGAACGCCGGGGGCATGGGCTTCATCATGGCGCTTGGCTGGCCCGATCCCGAGAGCTTTCGCGCCGAGCTGCGCAAATGCGCGGCGTTGACGGGCGGGAAACCCTTCGGCGTGAATCTCTACATCTCGCGCCAGGCGGGTGGCGTGGAACGCGCGAAAGAACAGATCCGCGTGCTGTGCGAAGAGAAAGTCAGCTGCGTGGAAACGGCCGGTGCGAGTCCCGAGCCTGTCATACCGATCCTGCGCGAAGCAGGCATCAAGATCATTCACAAAGTGCCCGCAGTGAAGTACGCGCTCACCGCCGAGCGACTCGGCGTCGATGCCGTCACGATCGTGGGCGCAGAATGCGGCGGCCATCCGGGTATCTATCAGATCGGCAGCATGGTGCAGGCGGCCCACGGGCCGCAGGCGATCGAACTGCCCATCGTGATCGGCGGCGGCATCGGCACCGGGCGGCAGATTGCAGCCGTTCTCGCGATGGGCGCTGAAGCCGTCATTCTCGGCTCACGCATGCTCGTCGCGGAGGAGATGTGGATTCATCGCAAGTACAAGGACCTCGTCGTCGCTGCCGACGGCACGGAAAGCGTGGTGGTGAAGAAGGCCATCCGCGACCATCATCGCGTCTACAACAACGAGTCGGCGCGCGCAGTGCTCGAGCTGGACGATCGCAAGGTGACCGATTTCGAGCAGTATCGCCCGCACGTCATGGGCACGCTCGCGCGCGAGGCCTATCGCACCGGAGACCCGAGCAAAGGGATGCTGGATTTTGGCCCTGCCGTGGTGTTTGCCGACCGTGTCGAGCCCGTTGAAACCATCTTCGACCGACTGCTCGACGATGCCG
>CBJNAT010000519.1:0-3197 GCA_966434585.1 uncultured Gammaproteobacteria bacterium
AACCTCGATGAGTTCGTCGGCCAGGAACACCTTCTCGCGCCGGGCAAGCCATTGCGTCGCATGCTCGACGGCGGGCATCTCCATTCGATGATCTTTTGGGGTCCGCCCGGCGTCGGTAAGACGACGCTTGCGCGGCTCATCGCTGCACGCTGTGCCGCCGAGTTCATTTCGCTCTCAGCCGTCATGGCCGGGGTGAAAGACATTCGCGCGGCCGTCGAGCGAGCGCAGCAGACACGCGCTGCGAACGGCCGGCGCACAGTGCTGTTCCTGGATGAAGTGCATCGTTTCAACAAGGCGCAGCAGGACGCGTTCTTGCCGTGGGTGGAAGACGGCACTGTCGTCTTCGTCGGAGCGACCACCGAGAACCCCTCTTTCGAGCTCAACAACGCGTTGTTGTCCCGAGCACGGGTGTACGTCCTCCATGCATTGCAAGTGGAGGACATCAAGCGTTTGCTCGAGCGCGCCATCGAGTCGCAGGTTACGGCGGTGACGATCGCGGATACCGCCCTTGAGTTGCTGGCGCGTGCGGCGGATGGAGATGGCCGACGGGCGCTCAACATGCTGGAACTCGCAAGCGATCTCGCAGGGGCGAACGATCCGGCCGTGATCGACGAGAAGATTGCAGCGGAAGTGGCCGCCGGCGGCGTGCGACGCTTCGATAAACAGGGCGAAGCCTTCTACGACCAGATCTCCGCCCTCCATAAGTCCGTGCGCGGTTCGGATCCCGACGCGGCTTTGTACTGGTTGTGTCGCATGTTCGATGGCGGCTGCGATCCGCGCTATATCGCGCGCCGCGTACTGCGCATGGCGAGCGAGGACATCGGCAACGCCGATCCACGCGGTCTCACGCTCGCGTTGGAGGCGTGCGAAGTGTACGAACGCTTGGGATCGCCGGAAGGCGAGCTAGCCATCGCTCAAGCAGTCGTGTTTCTGGCCTGCGCCGCGAAGAGCAACGCGGTGTACGTGGCGTTCAATGAAGCCATGGCCGATGCGAAGTCGTCAGGTTCGCTCGACGTGCCGCTGCACCTGCGCAATGCCCCCACGCAACTGATGAAGCAGCTTGGCTACGGCAAGGGCTATCGGTATGCGCACGACGAGCCGAATGCCTACGCGGCTGGCGAACGCTACTTTCCAGACGAGCTGCAATCTCGCGAGTATTACCGGCCGGTATCGCGCGGTCTGGAAATCAAGATTGCCGAGGCGCTGGCGAAGCGGAAAGGAAAGGGCGGCGGTTAGCGGTTGGTGAGGAGATCGGCCGTGCCGCCTCTTCTGCCTTAAACTAAACGGCTTCCGCTAACTGCCAGCCGCTAATTTCCATGCTCGATCCGAAACTCCTGCGCTCCGATCTCGCCGCGGTGGCCGCTAATCTCGCGCGTCGTGGCTTTCAACTCGACCTTGCGCAGCTTCAGGCGCTGGAGGACTCGCGCAAGCGGTGGCAGATCCGTGCGGATGAGTTGCGCAGCGAGCGCAATAACACGGCGAAGTCGGTCGGAAAGGCCAAGGCACAGGGCCAGGACATTGCGCCCCTGGTGAAGCGTGGCGAAGAACTCGGCCGCGAGCTCGAACAAGCGGAAGCCGAGCTCAATACCGTGCAGCAGCAGCTGGAAGAGATCAGTCTGGGTTTGCCGAATCTGATTCACGAAAGCGTCCCGGAAGGGCGAGACGAATCCGGCAACGTGGAAGTGCGTCGCTGGGGTGAGCCGCGGCCGTTTTCGTTCCAACCGCGCGACCACGTCGATATCGGCGAGCGGCTGGGGCAGATGGACTTCGCGGTGGCCGGCAAGATTTCCGGTGCGCGTTTTGTCGTGCTCGGTGGCGCGCTCGCTCGCCTGCATCGTGCGCTCACGCAGTTCATGCTCGATCTGCATACGACCGAGCACGGTTACCGCGAAATGTACGTGCCCTATCTCGTCAGCGCGGAGTCGATGAAGGGCACGGGGCAACTGCCGAAGTTCGCCGGCGACTTCTTTGCCGTACAAGGCGAACCACCGCTGCTACTCATACCCACCGCTGAAGTGCCGCTCACGAACAGCGTCCGCGAACAGATCATCGAGGCTGCGAACCTGCCGCTGAGACTCACGGCGCACACACCCTGCTTTCGGTCCGAAGCCGGCTCTTACGGCAAGGACACTCGCGGCATGATCCGCCAGCATCAGTTCGAGAAGGTGGAACTCGTGCACATCGTGCGGCCGCAGGATTCGTATGCGGCACACGAGGAGCTCACGCGCCATGCTGAGGAAGTGCTGAAGCGCCTCGAGCTCCCATACCGCACGATGCTCCTATGCGCCGGCGACATGGGGTTCGGCTCGGCCAAGACGTACGATCTCGAGGTATGGCTGCCGGCACAGAACAAATACCGAGAAATTTCTTCGTGCTCCAACTGCGAGGCGTTCCAGGCGCGGCGTATGCAGGCGCGCTGGCGCAACCCGGAAACCGGCAAGCCTGAGCTGGTTCACACGCTCAACGGTTCGGGTCTGGCAGTCGGGCGCGCGCTCGTCGCGGTGCTGGAGAATTACCAGCAGGAAGACGGCGGCGTCACAGTGCCTGCGGTGTTGCGTCCCTACATGGGAGGTTTGGACAAGATCAGCCCCGTGAAATGAAAAGAGGCGCTGCCGTTTCCGGCAGCGCCTCCGATATCGCAGCTAGCGAGTGACGATCAGTTGTCAGAAGAAGAAAACCCGAGCAGGTGCAGCAGGCTCAAGAACATGTTGTAGATGCTGACATAGAGCGTCACGGTGGCGCGGATGTAGTTCGTCTCGCCGCCGTTGATGATCTCACTCGTCTGCCACAGCATGAGCCCGCCGCTCACTAGCAGGAACATGCCAGAGGCAACGAGCGCCAGGGTCGGCATTGCGTATCCGAACATCCCACCGACGACTGCGATCATGGCGAGAGCGAACGCACCGATCGCACCGATCGCGAGGAACCCGCCCATGAAGCTGAAATCCCGTTTGCTCGTGACCGCGTAGGCGGAAAGCCCCAGGAACGCGATGGCTGTCGTGCCGAGCGCCGTCATGACGATCTGGGAGCCGTTCGGCAGCATCGTGAGATAGGCATTCAGAATGGGACCGAGCGTGAAACCTAGAAAGCCGGTCAGCGCGAATGTCCAAAGGATTCCCCAGGCGCTGTCCTGCGTCTTGGTAACGGCGAACAGCAGGCCGAAGTACACGAGCAGCGTAAGTAAGCCGAAGTGCGGC
>CBJNAT010000520.1:0-3189 GCA_966434585.1 uncultured Gammaproteobacteria bacterium
CGCTCGTGAAGAGATCTTCGGGCCCGTGCTCTCGCTCATACCGGCGCGCGATCTTGATCATGCCGTCGAGATTGCAAACGATTCGGACTATGGACTCAATGCGTCCGTGCTGACCAACGATGGCGATGCTGCCTATCGAATCAGCCGCCGCTTGCGCTCGGGCGGCGTTGCACAGAATGGGTTGAAGGCTGATTTCAACCTGCCGTTTGGCGGCTTCAAGCAATCCGGTGTCGGCCGCGAGGGCGGCGTCGAAGGCATGTTGAACTACACCGAGACCAAGACCGTGCTGATTCAGACGAGCGCGTAGTAGCGCACGCGATTGCCATCGGGCAGGCGTTCACCCACACCGACGAAGACGTGCTTCGTGAGCCAATCGTGTTTGCCGACGCTGCATTCGAAGGTGGGATTGCCGCGCAGGTAGTACTCCTCGTGCGGCACGGGTGAGCCGTTGCCAAAGGCCCAATCGCGAAGCCGCTGCATGACCCCGGGTTTGCGGCCCCAGAGAAAGCCGCGGTTGTTGAGGAGAATGAGCGAACCATCGTCCTCTTCGAGCATGTAGCGAGCATCGAATACCGCGACATCGTCGGGACGGAAGTAGGCGTAGTCACCGCCCGTATATGGCAAGGCCTTGCCGCGAAGACGGGGACCTTCGAAGGTGCCGCTCTCCACATAGACGGCAGAGCGATTGCCGCCCGCGGGTGTAGACGGAATGAGATGAGCCTTGCGGAAGTACAGACGCACTTCGAGGGCGAACTCGAGGCGTGGATTGTCCAACGTCGAATAGATTTGGCTCATCGGATTACAACTCCACGCAGCCGCCGTCGACATATAGATCGACACCGGTAATGAAACTGGCTTCGTGAGAAGCGAGGAAGACGACCGCGTTCGCGACTTCTTCCGCCTCGCCCATGCGTCGCATGGGAATGTTCGCAATCATCTGCTGCCGCAAGCCATCCACCTCCGCTGGGCTCATGCCGACATTGCGGTTGATTAGCGGTGTTTCGATGGGGCCGGGGCTCACCATGTTCACGCGGATACCTTGATGCACGAGCTCCACGGCCAGCGTGCGTGCCACAGCGCGTAACCCGGCTTTGGCAGCCGCGTAGATTACGTTGCCGGGAATCGCCAATACGGCGCCGACAGAACCGGTGATGACGATGGCGCTCCCTCTGCCCATCAATGGCAATGACTTCTGAATCGCGAAGAAGCAACCGCGCGAGTTGACCGCATGCACCTGCTCCCACAGCTCAGGTGTCGCCTCCTGTACGCTCGCAAAGGCGCCGACGCCCGCATTCACAAAGAGCGCGTCGATTCGTCCATGTCGTTCTCGCACGTGGTGCAGCGCCGGCTCGAGAGTCGCCGGGTCGGCAATGTCACAGCGAAACGCGGTCGCACGGGGCACGTCCGCAGCAGCCCGTTCCAACGTCTGCGGATCACGGCCCGTCAATACCGTGGTTGCGCCCTCGGCGGCGAAGCGCTTTGCGGCTGCGAGGCCAATGCCGCTGTTGCCACCGACGATGAAGACCACTTTGCCGTCGAATCGCATATGTGCGGCCCTAGAACATTGAATTGGGATTCACGCCATCCACAGGGACGGGCTGTAGCACGTCCCAATGCTCGGCGATGCGTCCGTCCGCAACGCGAAAGATGTCGACGACCGCGAACCCTGGATCGCCGGGAAAGCGTCGGACGTTGTGATGCACGATCACGAAACTACCGTCGACGAAGCTGCGCTTGATGTCGTGGACGGCCTCGGGCGTCTCTCGCTTGATGTGATCGAGGAACTGCTTCAACGCCTCACGCCCCGGAGCGGCCAGCGGGCTGTGCTGTATGTAGTCCGCGGCAATGTAGCGATCGACGGCTGCAGAGTTCATGGGTTGCAGTACGTCTCTGAACATCGCCATCACCAGGTCGTGATTGGCCTGCTCTGCGGCAGTGCGAGACACGATGGCTTTCCCCCAAGAGCGACCGGCGTCGACGCTTTATATCATTTGTTATTTTTGTCGCCGGATCAAGCCAGCCTGGAGTGAAGGCTATTCGTCGCTCGGCTGAGTGGATTCCAGGAATAGCGAGCGCCCTTGCTCGTCGGTCGCTTCCAGCCGATCAGTCAAGGTTCGCACGAAGTGATCGAATGCCATGATCTCGTCAGGCCGCAGTGCGCCGAACAAGTACTGCGCGACCTTGTTACTTGCGGGTTTCATGCGTTCGTACAGCGTTCGACCCTTCGGCGTCAGCTGAATGTGCTTGCGCCGTCGGTTGTCCGGGTCCGTCTGGACCGTGACGCGGCCGTGACGCCGCAGTGCGGCGATCGCGCGGCTGACACCCATGGCGTTGATCCCGGTGTGCTCGATGAGCTCGTGCGCCGCGGTGGCGCCAACCCGCCCGATGGTCATCAGCATCCGAAACTCGGTCATGCTGATGTCGTGCTGTTTCTCCAGATGGATCGCGAAGGGCACCATCAGTCGATTGTTGAGCTTCAAGAGGCGCGTCATCACCTCGATCGGCTCCATGCCGGTCGCTGCAGCGGCCGGGTGTGACGAATGGAGAGGCCACGCTTCAGCCACAGAAACTGCTCGAGTTTCCCGGCGACGAGAGGTGGTCGTGGAACGCCGCGGCTTGGGTCGTGCAGTTCGAGTCATAGTGTCGGAACGTCTCATGTGCGAGGCAGATCGCAAACCGCGCACAGCGCGCGCACGATCTTGCCGTTCTCGAGATGGTAATGGATGAACTGGGGGATGGTCACAGTCTCGCCACGACGTAGCGAGACGAGGCGGTCGAACCCTCGCTCGGCCAGCATGGCGGGCGTCAGGTCATCCAAGGCGTGCAAAACAACGTCCGCCTCCAGAGCCACCGTATCGGGGTCCGCGACGAAGCGGTGCACGTTGACATGCTCCTCGACGTGGCGATGGAAGAACGTGTAGAAGTCCAGCACCTGCTCGCGGGTGCGAAACACGTAGCCGGCGAAGTGCAGCTCGAATGCGTCCGCGAAGCGCGAGAGCACCGCGGCATAGTCCCTCGCGTTGAAGTCTGCAACGTAGCGGTCGTACTCGGCACGGTTCATTGGGGTCTTCCACGTTATCGTTTGTTAATAAAGTCTCGCTTCGACGCGTTGTCGGGCGTACTCTCCTGAGAGTAACATACGTTATCTTTCAGCCGTCTTCTGCATGCACGAGGAAACACTTAGCAGTG
>CBJNAT010000521.1:0-3166 GCA_966434585.1 uncultured Gammaproteobacteria bacterium
GGCGCCAAGCATGGCTCGACGAACGGCTGCCCGGCTTGGTCAACCGCGTGTTGGATCGGTCGCTCGATGATCGCTATCAGCTGGTGGAGAGTGCGAGCGACGTCGATCCGCCGTCGCTCTATGTGTTCGATACCCTGCGCACGCAGCTCACTCTGCTCGGTCATCAGTATCCCGAGCTGGAAGGGCGCGAGTTTGCGCGCATGCAGCGGGTGACGTACGGCGCGCGGGATGGGCAGATCATTCCTGGATATCTGACGCGACCGCGCACCCAACAGGCGGGTGCGCCGGCAATCGTATTGCCGCACGCGGGTCCGGAAAGCCGCGACTTCGAGCGCTTCGACCCGCTCGTTCAGTTCCTCGCGGCGCGCGGGTACGTCGTGCTGCAAATGAACTACCGCGGCTCGTTCGGGTTTGGCGCTGGATTCGCGGCGGCAGGCGCAGGTCAATGGGGCGGCGTCATTCACAGAGACATCACGGACGGCACGCGGTGGCTCGTTGCTGAGGGTATTGCCGATCCCGAACGGATCTGCATCGTCGGTCAGAGTTTCGGGGGCTATGCGGCCCTGCTGGGCGCGGCACGCGAGTCGCAGTGGTACGCCTGCGCTGCGAGCTTCGCGGGACCGAGCGATCTTCTCGCCCTGTCGGAGTACGTCGGGCGGATGTCGGACGCTGACCTGTGGCAACAACGCCTCGGCCGCGACTCACGAGCGCTCTGGCAGATGTCACCGCGTGCCTGGGTACGGCATTTCGAAACCCCGATTCTGCTGGTCCATGGACGCAACGATCCTATCGTCCCCGTGGGCCAATCGCGTCGCCTTGCCGCGGCGCTGCGTAAGGCCGGCAAGCCTCACGAGGTCATCGAGCGGCCCGACTGCGATCACGGGATGACGATCGCCTCGTGCCGCGCTGTGTTCTTCGCCGCCCTCGATGCCTTCTTGGCAGCCCACGTCGGAGCGGTCCGATGATCTCGGCTGGCGAGGAGGCGCATGACAGGAATGTGACATCAGGGTTGCTGCAATGATCCTGCAACACTTCGCGCTGAGACTCCTATCCCGAGTGGCGGCGCAGAATTCATCAATTCATCCTATCCAGCGGCTCACGATCGCGGCGGTCAGGACTGCAACTTTTCTGTAACACACCCTCCGTATAACGTGCGTCCGACAACGAGCGCACGCTCGCGCGCCTTGTTCGGTCCCTGTGTCAAACCAACCCGCAAGAAGGGGAGAGGTATCGTGAAGAACATGCTGGTTGCGATCGCCGTGGCGGCCGCCTTGTCCTGTTTGCCTGCAGCTAGCCATGCTCAGAGCTCGAGCGAGCTCGGTCAGATTCGCCAGCAGCTGCAGTCGCTGCTCGAGCGCGTCGACAAACTCGAACAGGAAAACTCGACCCTCAAGCAAGAGAACGAAGGCCTCAAATCGCAGACGGACTATCTCAAGGCTGAGACCAAGGGCCTGCGCAAGGATGCGGCGACCGATGCCGCCGAAATCGCCAAAGTAAAGGGTGCCGATTGGGCCGGACGGGTCGCATTGACCGGCGACGTTCGTTATCGCAACGAATACATCAGCGACGAACTGCAGACGCGCGTCGGCGGCGAGCTGGTGCAGAGCACCGCCGATCGTTATCGCGATCGAATCCGCGTGCGTCTGGCAGCGACCGCCAAGGTCGCTGACAACCTGACGGCGGGTATCGGCCTGCAAGGTGGTGAAGGTAACGATCCGCGTTCGGGCAACGAGACACTCACCGGTGTGTTTTCACGCAAGCCGTTCGATTTGGATCTCGCCTATTTCGATTGGAAATTCGCCGATTGGGGCAACTTGATCGGCGGCAAGGCGAAGCAGCCATTCTACAAACCGGCCGGTAGCTTGCTCTGGGACAACGACATCAATCCGGAAGGTCTCGCCATTGCGTTGAATCGCGGCATCTGGTTCGGCAGCGCCTATCACTACTGGCTCAGAGAGATCAGCGGCAACGAAGCGACGATCACATCCGACATCGTGTTGGTCGGTGGTCAACTGGGCGTGAAGATTCCGTTCGGCGCCTCGACTCTGACACTCGCGGGACACTACTACGATCTGCGCGGCGGTAAGGATCGAAGCCCGTTCTACGTCGCATCGCCCACGACGGCAGTTCCGGTGCCTTCCAGCGCATCGAATGGCAATACGACTCGCAACATCGTGACCGGCACCGCACCGAATACAGTCACGACGGCTGTCCTCGTGAACGACTACAACGTCGCGGAGCTGAGCGCCGAGTTCAACACCATGCTCGGTACCTACCCGTTCCAGGTCTGGGCGCAGGCTGCCAAGAACAGCGACCCGAGCGATCTGGATACAGCGTGGGCTGCCGGTGCGCTGTTCGGCAAGGCCAGCAACTATCGAACCTGGGAGATTGGTGTCGTATATGAAAGCCTGGAGAAGGACGCGGTATTCGGCCAGCTGATCGATTCCGATTTCGGCGGCGGGGTCACGGATAGCGAAGGCTGGGTCTTCAAAGCCGCCTACGTACCCCTGCGGAACTGGTCGCTCAATGCGACCTACTTTCTCAACAAGCGCAACGTGGACGTGCCGAATACTTCGGTGTCGGGCTTTCCGCAAGACGAGACGGACTACGATCGCCTGCAAGTGGATTTCAACGTGAAGTTCTGATCGGCGTAATGGCGTAATGGCGTTAGAGACGGAACTATGACGCCGTCGCGCCATCACGCCCCTCACGCCATCACGCTTACACTTTTCCCCCAAGCCCGCCTACACTGAAGCGCAACCACAGGGGCTGACCATGGAAAAGTCCGATCTTTCGCACCACATTCACAGCCGCTACAACGAAGAGCTCGAGCGCGTACGCACGAGCGTGCTGCAGATGGGCGGGCTCGTCGAAGAGCAACTGAAGCAGGCCGTCACTGCGCTCGTGCAAGGCGATTCCAGTCTGGGCGAGCAAGTCGCGCGCGGCGACCAGAAAGTGAACGCGATGGAGGTGGCCATCGACGATGATTGCAGCCGCATCCTCGCGACTCGCAACCCCGCTGCTTCCGACCTGCGACTGATCGTGGCGGTCATCAAGACCATCACCGATTTGGAGCGCATCGGCGATGAAGCGGAGAAGATCGGCTACATCGGTTCGCGGCTCGCGGCCGTTGAGCGACCCGCCGATCGTTATCGAGAGATCAAGC
>CBJNAT010000522.1:0-3165 GCA_966434585.1 uncultured Gammaproteobacteria bacterium
TTCGATTCTGCTGAGCTTCGGCCTGCTCCAAGGGGGCAGCTGGCAATTCACCTTCGATGCCATGCGCGGTGCGCAGTTGTCGCCTTTGTGGGCCAGCCTTGCATTTGCGCTGGCACTGATAGGCTTCGGCGCAAAAGCAGGCCTCGTGCCGCTACACGTCTGGTTGCCGGAAGCACACCCTGCAGCGCCTTCGCCTGTATCGGCACTGATGAGCGGGGTGATGCTGAAGACCGCGCTCTATGGCATCACCCGCGTAACATTCGATCTGCTCGGCGAGCCGTTGTGGTGGTGGGGACTGATCGCCCTGGGCGTCGGTCTGTTCACGGCGCTGTTCGGGGTGATCTTCGCGGCGGCGCAAACGGACATGAAACGTTTGCTCGCCTATTCATCCATCGAGAACGTCGGAATCCTCTTCACCGCGCTGGGGCTTGCGATCGTATTCAAAGGCGTCGGCATGCCGGCGCTCGCAACGCTGGCGTTCATCGCCATGCTCTATCACGCGTTGAATCATGCCTTCATGAAGAGTCTGCTCTTCTTGGGCACGGGCGCGGTACTGCATGCAACGGGCGAGCGCAATCTCGGGCGCCTCGGGGGGCTCATTCACCGCATGCCGTGGGTCGCCTGGCTCACCTTGATCGGCGCGCTGGCAATTGCCGGATTGCCGCCGCTGAACGGCTTCGTATCGGAGTGGCTGCTGCTGCAGTCGTTTTTGTTCTCGCATGAAGTGCCGAGGCCGTTCGTGAGCATGCTGCTGCCGCTCGGTGCAGCGCTGCTTGCCCTCGCCGCCGCGCTCGCCGGCTACGTCATGGTGAAATTCTTCGGCGTGATCTTTCTCGGACAACCTCGCGAAGGCTCACTGCAACACGCCCACGATGCGGGAGTTCTCGAACGCATTGGACTCAGCTGGCTCGCCATCGGCTGTCTCGTACTGGGCCTACTGCCGAACTTTTTCATCACCCATCTGAGTGCGGTCGGCGAGCAACTCGGACTCTCACGCTTGTCGCTCGACAACACGCCGTGGTGGCTGCTCGCGCCGGTCAGCGGCCGACAAACCTCGTATGCACCGCTCATCTTCTTCGCCGCTGTGATAACGATCGTCATCCTGACGATCTATGGCGTGCGACTGTTCTATCACCAGCGCGTGCGCCGCGCGCCGGCATGGGGCTGCGGTTTCGGCGAGTTCAACAGTCGCATGCAGGACACGGCGGAGGGCTTCGGTCAGCCCATTCGTCATCTATTCCAGCCGTTCTTCGACATGAAGCGCGAATTGCCGAGCCCGTTCGATGAGACGCCTCGCTATCGTGTCGTCATCGGCGACCGGATGTGGGCCGCACTGTACGAACCTCTGAGCCGACTCGTGCAGCGCATCGCCGACAGCGTCGCCTGGCTGCAGCAAGGGCGCATTGCTTCTTATCTGCTGTACAGCTTCGTCACGTTGATCGCCTTGCTGGCGCTGATGCTATGAACGCGATGAGCTGGGTACTGCAAGTTCTCGAGATATTGGCTGCGCTTGCGGCAGCGCCGCTGTTTCTGGGTTGGGTCAATCAGTGCCGGGCGTGGTTGCAGAACCGCAGCGCGCCCAGCGTCCTGCAGCCGTATCGCGGCATCCGCAAGTTGTTCCACAAGAACGCGGTGATTGCGACCAATGCATCACCGCTGTTTCGGCTCGCACCGTACGTCGTATTCGGCGCGATGGTAACCGCCGCCGGCGTGATCCCGTCGCTCGGCACGCGCCTGCCGTTCACGCGCGCGGCCGATGCCATCGCGCTCGTTGGCCTTTTGGCCACGGCGCGAGTGTTCTTGTCGCTCGCCGCGATGGATGTTGGCACGGCGTTCGGCACCCTAGGCGCACGGCGCGAAATGATGGTGGGCTTTCTTGCGGAGCCGGCGCTCCTCATGATCATCTTCGTTGCGTCGTTGATGTCCGCAACGACCGCGTTGCCCGATATTTCCGAAGGACTCGCGACGCGCGTGCCGGGTCTATATCCCAGCCTCGCCTTCACGGCGGTCGCCTTCACGATCGTGCTGCTCGCCGAGAACGCGCGCATTCCCGTCGACAACCCGAGCACGCATCTCGAGCTGACGATGATTCACGAGGCGCTGCTACTCGAGTACTCGGCGCGCCATCTCGCGCTGATGGAATGGGCCGCGGCGCTCAAGTTGTTCAACTACGCGTGCATCGGTTTTGCACTGTTCATTCCCTGGGGCGCAGCGACCGGGCAGACACCCCTCGCGCTCGCAGGCGCCATTCCGGCGCTGGCAGTGAAACTGCTGGTTGCCGGTGCGGCGCTAGCGCTGATCGAAACGGTATCGGCGAAGCTGCGCGTCTTCCGTGCGCCGGAATTTCTGGCCACTGCATTCCTATTTGCGGTGCTCGGATTACTCGTGCACCTGCTGCTGGGAGCATGAGCATGCCCCTGTCGCTCGATCTGCAGATCCTGAATGCCCTGGCGGCGCTGCTACTGCTGATCTCGTTCGCGATGCTGTCGCAACGGCGGATCGTCACGCTGGTGAATCTTCTGGCGCTGCAAGGTGCGCTGCTGTGCGGAGCGACGCTACTGCTCGCGTGGCGTACCGGCGCTCAGCATCTCTACGTGTCCGCGGCGCTCACGCTCGTCCTCAAGGTCTTCCTGCTGCCGTGGTTGCTACATCGGCTGATCCGGCGACTCGGCGTCTACTGGGATACGGAGCCGCTCTTGAACGTCGCCGGCACCATGCTCATTGGCGTGTTGATCGTGGTGTTCTCGTTTGGCTTGGCACAGCCGATCGCTGCTTTGGCCAGCACCGCCACGCGCAGCGCGCTCGGCATCGCGGTTGCGGTCATCCTCCTCGCCTTCCTGACGATGATCACGCGTCGCAAGGCGACTTCGCAGGTCGTCGGCTTTCTATCGATGGAGAACGGCCTCTTCTTTGGGGCGATGAGCGCCACGTACGGCATGCCGATGGTCGTCGAGTTCGGCGTCGCGCTCGATGTCCTCGTCGCGATGCTGGTGCTCGGCGTTTTCTTCTTCCAGATCCGCGAGCAGTTCGACAGTCTCGACCTGCAACACCTCGAAGCGCTCAAGGAGGACCACTGACGTGGAGTTCTTCGCTCTGCTGGGAGTGCCGCTTGCAGGCGCGCTGTTTCTGGCGGCCGTTGGCGAACGTCGCTGGGCGCCCGAAGCG
>CBJNAT010000523.1:0-3155 GCA_966434585.1 uncultured Gammaproteobacteria bacterium
CCAGCGTCAGCTCCGCGGCGGTGTTCTGCAACTGCAGGAGAACATCGTCGATGGGATTTGCTGGCGTCGGCGCGGGCTTGCTCGCGCCGCGTGCTTGCGGCGCCTTTCGTACACTCTTCGACTTCATGTCATCACGCAGGCGCAGAAACACGGGCGCGCGCAGCAGTCCGTCCTCGGTGCGATCCTGGAAACTCACTTCAGCCACGAGCGCCGGTTCAAGCCACGTTGTCGGCCGGTGCAAGGGCGGTTTCTCGACGAAGGGCGGTGTCTTCCGCTTCAGCTCGGGAAAGCGTTTGCGTAAGTCGTCGATGCTCTCGCCGGTCAGTCCGGAACCGACGTGGCCCACGTAGCGCAGCTGCTTGCCTTGCCAATAGCCGAGGAGCAGTGCGCCGATGTCATTACGTGCGCCCTTGCCCTGTGTATAGCCGCCGATGACGAACTCCGCCGTCTGCACCGCCTTGAGCTTGAGCCATGCCGCGGAACGCTTGCCCGCCTGATACACGCTGTCTTTGCGCTTGGCCATGATGCCTTCGAAGCCATGCTCTAGTACGGCGGCGTAGAGTGACTCCGCATCGCTCGATGTATGCACGAGCTGGATGTGCTCCGAGGGCAGCAGACACTGGCGCAGATACCGGTGCCGATCGACGTACGTGTGCTCGCGCAGATCGATGCCTGCGAAATGCAGCAGATCGAAGCAGACGAGCGTCACCGGATGTTGGCGTTGCCCAGCGGCGATCTCCTTGTCGCTTTTCAGTTGGGCGCGATTCTGCAATGCGTTGAAAGAAGGCCGGCCGCTGGCGTCGAACGCGACGATCTCGCCATCGACCACCATCGTGTCCACGGCTTGGGCGTTGAGCGCAGCCACGATTTCGGGGAACGCGCGCGTCAGATCCAGTCCGCGCCGCGACCGGAGTTTCACCGTGCCACGATCGATGAATGCGAGCGTGCGATAGCCATCGAGCTTCGGCTCGTAAAGGTAGCGCGGATCGGAACGTGCGGTTTCGCCGATCTCAGCCAGCATCGGGGTGAGTGTCGTCGGCAGCGCTTCGCTGCGTCCAGCCGGTGTGAGGAGGGATGCGTCGACTCGTTCGATGTCCTGGATCTCATCGACGGTCACGCCCGACAGCACCGATGCGCTGCGCGCCAGCACGTCGTTCACGCCGGCAAATCGATCGCGGTGTTTGATCAAGAGCCACTGCTTAGGTTGCGCTGTACGCACCAATGCGAAAGAGCCTTTCAACTTATCGCCGCGCAAGAAGAAGCTCAGCTTGCCTTTGGCAAGCTCCTCGCGCACGCGCGCCTGAGCCTGCTCGCGATCGTCGAAAGCATACTTCTGACCCTCATCGGGCGAGTACACGCCGCAGTCCCACACGATCACGTTGCCGGCGCCGTACGCGCCTTTCGGAATCACGCCTTCGAACGAGGCGTAATCGAACGGATGATCTTCGGTTTCGACAGCCATCCGCTTGTCGCCGCTATCGAGCGACGGTCCCTTCGGCACGGCCCAGGACTTCAGCACGCCGTCGAGCTCGAGGCGAAAGTCGTAGTGCAGATGACGTGCGGCGTGCTTCTGCACGACGAACAACAATGGACCGTGCCGCTCTTCCAGCACGCGTGGCGCGGGTTCGGGCGTGCGGCCGAACTGCCGCTTGGCTGCGTACTGATCGAGTGGACGCTTCATGAGTCCATGCGCGCTTCGAGCCACGCGGTAACAGCCGCAGTGGCTTCGCGTCGGACATCCACATCCTTGCGTCCGGTTCGCTTGAGGACGTGGAACGAGTGGTCTGCGTCCTGAAGCCATACGATGTCTGCACGGGGCGCCAGCCGATCCACGACCGATTGGAGCAGACCGTGCTCTGCCAGGTCATCCCGCGTGCCTTGCACGAATAGCATCGGAATGTGCACGTCATCGAGATGCGCGGCGCGTTCGAAGGACGGGCGCTTCGCGGGATGCAATGGGAAGCCCAGAAAAATGATGCCGTGCACGTTCGGGAGCGGCGTGAGCGCTTGCGCCTGCGAAGTCATGCGCCCGCCGAAGGAGCGCCCGCCGGCAAACAGCGGTAAGGCAGGCGCAAGTCGCGAGGCTTCAATAACGGCAGAACGCACCGTCGCATGACACAGCGCAGGTGGATCGGGGCGCTTCGAGCCGCGCTGCATGTACGGAAACTGGTACCGCAGCGTGGCAACACGTTGCTGCGCGAGATCATTCGCCACGTTCGCCATCGATGGGTGCTGCATGCCCGCACCCGCGCCGTGAGCGAACACATACACAGCACGCGCATCGCTGGGACAGAGCCATAAACCATCCACCCGATGCGCGCCGTCGACTCCGATCGTAATGGGCGTGCTCATACGGATTGAGGTCGTAATCGATCACCTAGCGCGAGCCATGCCAGCCCACTGATGGCCGCTGCGATGGCTAGGTAGTACCCCACGGCAGCGAGTCCGTAGTGCTGCGCAAGCCATGTAGCGATGTAAGGCGCAAGCGAGGCGCCCACGATGCCAGCGAAGTTGAACGCGAGCGAGGCGCCGGTATAGCGCACGGCCGTTGGGAACAGTTCCGACAGCGCAGTGCCGATCGGGCCGTATGTCAGGCCCATGAGTCCAAGCCCGACCGAGAGCGCGCTCAACACGCCGAGGGTCGTGCCCGAACCGAACATGTCGCCGAACACTAGCCCGAAAGCGAAGATCGCCGCGCTCGCAACGAGCAGCATCGCCCGACGGCCGATCCGGTCGGCGATGTGGGCCGAAATCGGAATCGTGAGCGCGAAGAACAATACGCCGATGATCTGCAGCACGAGGAAGTCTTGCCGGGCATAGTCGAGGTTCGACACGGCCCAACTGAGCGTGAACACCGTCATGAGATAAAAAATCACGAAGGTGGCCGTTGCTGCGAGCGTGCCGAGTACGAGCGTCAGCGGATGTTCGCGAACGACGCTGGCCATGGGCACACGCACCCGTTCGTTGTTTGCGATGGCTTGCATGAACGCCGGTGTCTCCTCGAGCTGCAAGCGAACGTATAAGCCCACGAACACCAGGATCGCGCTCGCCAGAAACGGAATGCGCCAACCCCACGCCAGAAACTCCGCATCGCTCAAGCGCTGCGTCAGCACCAGGAACACGCCGGTCGAGCAAACGAAGCCGATGGGTGCGCC
>CBJNAT010000524.1:0-3138 GCA_966434585.1 uncultured Gammaproteobacteria bacterium
TGGCTACCTATTTCGCTTCGCTCACCAACTTCTGCAGCTCCCCGCTGTTGTACATCTCGATGATGATGTCCGAGCCGCCGATCAGCTCGCCGTTGACGTATAGCTGCGGATACGTCGGCCAATTCGAGTACTGCTTCAGCGCTTCGCGCAGCTCAGGATCTTCAAAGATGTTCACGTGCGCGAACTCGGCGCCCGCGGCGCTCAACGCGCGCACCGCGGCGGCGGAAAACCCACACTGCGGGAAGTCGGGTGTGCCCTTCATGTAGAGCACCACCGGATTGGAGGACAGTTGCGATTTGATGCGTTCGATCACGTCCACGAAACACCTCGACAATTTGAAAATCTAGAACGCGCTCGACCGGAGTCGTTCGGCTCTACGCTGTTCCGCACGCTCGCAGACCGCGCGCTGCTCGCTGGGGGACATCTTGGTCCACCCCACGATCTCTGCCAGTGCACGTCCACAGCCGACGCAGATATTGGCATCGTCGAGCGTGCACACGCGAATACAGGGTGAGGTAACGACAGGCTGGTACATGCTCCGGGCGACCGGACCGGATCCTCCGGCGGCAACTGCGTCGGATTATGGGGACCGTCTCTACATTCTTCAAACCGTCGGCGACGACGTAATGCTCCGCCTGACGCGCTTGAGAGTGGACTGGGAGGACACTAGGCCCAAATGGCACCAAGTCAGCCGTCTACGGAAGAATCGGACAGGATTATGGGATGAAGAAAGGGAACTCAGGACGACGATGTTCTGAGTCTCCCTGTTAATCCTGTCCAATATCTTCCTCGAATGACGCTAACTTAGTGCCATTCGACACTAGGTCCTCCCAGCCCCGTGCCGTTCAGCCGAAGTTCTTCTCCGCGAAATCCCAGTTCACCAGCGAGGCGAGGAACGTCTCGACGAACTTCTGGCGCAGATTGCGGTAGTCGATGTAGTACGCGTGCTCCCAGACGTCGACGGTGAGCAGTGCCTTGTCGGCGGTCGTCAGCGGTGTGCCGGCAGCCCCCGTATTGACGATATCGACGCTGCCGTCCGGCTTCTTCACGAGCCAGGTCCAGCCGGAGCCAAAGTTGCCGACAGCGCTTTTCACGAAGGCCTCTTTGAATGCGGCGTAGCTGCCCCACTTGGCGTCGATGGCGGCTGCGAGCGGGCCTTTCGGCTCACCGCCGCCTGCCGGCTTCATGCAATTCCAGAAGAACGTGTGATTCCAGAT
The DNA here is from genome assembly GCA_966434585.1 of uncultured Gammaproteobacteria bacterium. GTDB lineage: Bacteria > Pseudomonadota > Gammaproteobacteria > Steroidobacterales > Steroidobacteraceae > DATELY01. The sequence goes on from CBJNAT010000524.1 coordinate 1,218, forward strand.
CTGCGCGGCGTTGTTATAGATGCCGCCGGAGGACTTCTTCACAGTCTCCTCGAGCGTCATTGCCTCAAATTCGGTGCCTTTTTGCAGGTTGTTGAGATTCACCACATAGGCTCTGTGGTGCTTGCCGTAGTGATAGTCGAGCGTCTCCTGGCTGTAGTGCGGCGCCAGCGCGTCGATCGGGTACGGCAAAGGGGGCAGCGTATGTTCCATGTCATCCTCGTCAGTTCGTCATTGGACAAGCCCAAAGGGCGGCGCACATTGTAGGGAATCGCCATCCCGAGCAGCCATTGCCGCGTCCAAAGGTCTTGAGCCTGTCGGCGTGTTCTGGCTTGATGCACTCTGCTCATGCCATTTGGGCACGGGTCGTTCGCTTGCCATCGATCAGAATCCATAAGAAGCCTGTAAAGGAGACCGTCCAATGAATCCTCTCGATAGCGTGAAGGGATCCATCGCCACCGGCGTGGTCATAGCCCTATTGATTGCGTTTGCGATCGGTCCGATCGCGTTCTTCGAGTTTGGCCTGGCACGCTGGCTGCACATCCTGTCTGGCGTGATGTGGATCGGCCTGCTGTATTACTTCAACGTCGCGCAGGTGCCGGCACTCGCAGCAGCGGCTGCCGACAAAGGTGGGCCTGGCGGCGCGGGAATCACCAAGTACGTCGCGCCACGGGCCCTGTTGTGGTTCCGTTGGGCCGCAGTGGCGACCTGGCTCACCGGCTTCTGGTATCTCGCACGCGGCAACAATCTTGGCGCTTTTGCCCTGGGATTGGGCGGCGACACGGTGAACGAGTATCAGCTCGTCATCGGCATCGGTGCATGGCTCGGCACGATCATGTTGTTCAACGTGTGGGTGCTGATCTGGCCGAATCAGAAGAAGGTGCTGGGCATCGTCCCTGCGACCGATGAGGAGAAGGCGAAATCCCGTCGCACGGCCGGCCTGGCATCGCGCACGAATTTCGTGCTCTCCGTACCGATGCTGTTGTGCATGGCTGCAGCGGGCCATGGCGCCGTCGCGGGATTTCCGTTCTAACAGCCACTTCCTCGAGCCAAGAAGCCCGGCCTTGCCGGGCTTTTTGCTTTAATGCGCGCTTCCAACCCTCGTGGATGCCGCCATGACCACGCTGACACCTGCCGAAGCGCGCTACGTCCCCGACATCGTGCAAGTGGCGCTCGCCGAAGACGTCGGCTCCGGCGATCTGACGGCCCAATTGATTGCAGCGAAAACGACTGCGCGCGCCACGGTCATCACGCGCGAAGAAGCGGTGATCTGTGGCCAGCCCTGGGTCGAGGCAACATTTCGCCAGGTCGATGCAGCGGTACGCATCGTGTGGTCTGTGCAGGAAGGCGCACGCGTACCGGCGAACACGGTCTTGTGCACGCTCACCGGACCGGCTCGTGCACTGCTTACGGGCGAACGAACGGCGTTGAATCTTCTGCAAGCGCTGTCCGGCACAGCCACCACGACGCGCCGTTACGCGGACGCTTTGGCCGGTACGCCGTGCCGAGTCCTGGATACGCGTAAAACCATTCCCGGGCTGCGCCTTGCACAGAAATACGCCGTGCGCTGCGGCGGCGGCACGAACCATCGCATCGGGCTGTTCGACGCGATTTTGATCAAGGAGAACCACATCGCCGCGGCAGGCTCGATCGCAGCGGCGATCAAGAGTGCGCGACAGATCGACGGCAGTGTGATGATCGAAGTCGAAGTGGAAAATCTTGCAGAGCTCGAACAGGCACTCGCGGCCGGAGCCGACCGAATCCTGCTCGACAACTTCACGCTCGACGACATGCGCACAGCCGTGAGCCGCACTCGAGCATCGAACCGGCCGCACACCGAACTCGAGGCTTCGGGCAATGTCACGCTGGAGAGCCTGCACAGCTTGGCGCAGACCGGTGTCGATTTCATTTCAGTCGGCGGGCT
>CBJNAT010000525.1:0-3126 GCA_966434585.1 uncultured Gammaproteobacteria bacterium
CTCATTGGATCCGCCGCCTACGCCAGCTTCCTTTTCATCCGCGACCCGCAGTGGATCGGCTATCTCACGCCCCGCGTCAACGCGAAAACCGCCGCACAGGTGGAAGGCTATGAAGAGACCGCAGTCGCGTTGAAGCTGAAGCTGGCCGAGGGCGAGCTAGATTTTTTCGTCGCGATGTCCTTGCTCGGGCAGCCGCCACAAACCATTGCCGGCGTGGCATTCGCACTGGAGCCGGTCGCAGAGGTGCTCGCGAAGAAACTCTTCTATCGAGGCGCAACCCTGACACCGCGAGATCTCTTCGACTGGTGGACGATCAAGACGCAGTCGCCGCAGGACCTACCGAAACAGAAGTTTGCAGCGCTGTTGAAAGATCGGCTGCACGGCATCGAGGTCGCGCTTGCGGCCATCCGTCAGTCAGCGGCGGCACGGGAGATCTGGGAATCGCTGCGCGCGGTGACTAAGCCGACGTTGGAGGAGGCGGTCGAGTTTGGGTTGGAGTCGGTGCAGGAGTATCGGAGGATTCGGTAGGCCGTCTTCGGCGCCATTCAAGAAACCACTTCCAGCCCACGCTTCTGCACCAAGTGCAGAAGCTTTAGCGCGGTGCCGGTCGGTTTCTTCTGGCCGATCTCCCATTTCTGGACGGTGGAGACGCTCGTGTTCAAGAGCGCCGCGAAAACGGCCTGGCTGACATGCAAGGACTCGCGAATGCGCTTGATTTGCGCGGGTCGCAGCGGAGCGATGGGTTCGATGCACAGGGCATCGAACTCGCGCAGAGTGATGCGATCCAGCGCGCCTGCCTCGTGCAGCCCCTTTGCCGTGTCGTGAACAGCTTTCAGGATTTTCGACCGCTTCTTACGCATCGCAATCTACCTCAACCAACTCGCCGGCTCTAATTGCCCTCGCGCGCGCCGCGTACGGCATAGTCACAAAGCGGCTGCCAGCTTCTTGAGGGCGATCTCCTCGTCCTTACCGATATTGCTGCGTTCGTTCTTAGCGAACCCGTAGACGAAGAAGCAAATGCTGTTCCGATCCGTGACGACCAAGGTTCGAAAGCCGCCACTCTTCCCGCGTCCCCGCCGCGCAATCCTCTTCTTCAAGAGATTGCCACCTAGATCGGCCTCGAAGAGGCCTCTTGCGATCTCCGCGACCGCGACGCACAACTGCGCGCCGCCTAACTCCTGCTTGCGCGCCCACCGAGCGAACTCGCGCGTCTTGTCCACATCCATGTGGACCTCCGTGCGCGCAGGCTGTAGCACTCCGTGCTATACGGCATCAATTCAGCTTCGATTCGGCGTTGCGCACCTAAGAGACCGTGAGCTATGGTGTTACATGTAACGCGGGAGTTTTGATGGGTACGCGCGCACGCACATCGATCCGAGTTCGTAAGCATCGCGAGTCCTTGCGAGCCGCTGGTCTACGGCCGATTCAGATCTGGGTGCCTGATGTGCGCTCGCCGGAGTTCGCTGCGAAGGCTCACCGACAGTCTCGCGCCGTAGCAAAGAGTGCTCACGCAGCCGACGATCAGGCATTCATCGACGCGGTTTCGGACAGGGATTAGTGCATGCGGCGTGGCGACATATGGACGGTCGCAGGCGGTCAGGATTACGCGGGCAAACCTCGGCCCGTAGTGATACTCCAGGATGATAGATTCGACGCGACAGCATCGATCACGGTCTGTGCATTTACGACCGATCCGGCTTCGGCGCCTCTATTTCGGTTGGTCGTCGAGCCGAGTCGCAGCAACGGGCTGAGAGCGCGGTCGCGACTTATGGTCGATAAGATCACGACCGTGCCGAAGACGAAGCTCGGTGAGAGGATCGGGAGCCTGGACGACGAAGACGTTGTGCGTCTCAATCGCGCGGTGCTGGTGTTCTTGGGATTGGCGGGGGCGAGTGCGAGAAGTTGAAGGGCGGTTGCACATCGGTGATGCGCAACCGCCGAATCGGCTACATCGCGACGCGGCGCCCTGCGCGTCCACAGCCGAGAGGCGCAATCGCTGCGGGAATATCCTGCTTCATAATGGGTATCCTTCGGGTTTGCGTAATTGCACGCGTGCCGAGCTTGCATGACCGCTGCGCCTGATTTCAATGGCACGCAGGGGCATACTCCCGCCATGCCAGCGACCCCGCCCAAATCTTTGGATGAGCTGATCGACGAGGCGCGAACGCTCACGCCCGAGGAGCGCATGTCGTTCATCTTGGGCGCCTGCGACACCGATCCGGCATTGCGCGCCCGTGCCTTGGAGCGATTGTCCTCTGGGTCAGGCTCCTCTGACGCAGGCTTCTCCTCGAACTTCACATCAGCCAATCCACAGGATCAGCGGTTCGGTCCCTATCGCATCGTGCGTAGTCTCGGCCAAGGCGGCATGGGCGAAGTGTTCCTGGCTGAACGAGATGACGATCAATACAAGCAGTCAGTCGCCATCAAGCTGGTGCGGCGCGGACTGGTGTCCAAAGCGGTGCAGAACCGGTTGCGTCTCGAACGTCAGATCTTGGCGACCCTGGATCACCCCAACATTGCGCGGCTGCTCGATGGCGGCACGACATCTGATGGTGTGCCCTACATCGTCATGGAGTACGTCGATGGCGAACCCATCGATGCCTATTGCGATCGCCTGGGATTGTCAGTCGCCGAGCGACTGAAGCTGTTCATGACGGTATGCGCCGCAGTACATCGCGCGCACCAAAACCTCGTCGTTCATCGGGACCTCAAGCCGTCCAATATCCTCGTCACGAAGGAGGGCCAGCCCAAGCTGCTCGACTTCGGCATTGCGAAGCTATTGGACGAGCGCGAGCGCATGCACACGATCGCCGTGACGGAGCTCGACGTGCGCATCATGACGCCCGACCACGCGAGCCCCGAGCAGGTGTTGGGCCAGACGATTACGACGGCCAGCGACATCTATGTACTCGGCGTGCTGCTCTACGAGCTGCTCACGAGCTGCAAGCCATTCGTGATGAAGGGCAATCGGCTGGCGGATCTCGAACGTGCCATTTGCGAAACGGATCCGGTGCCTCCTTCTGAGGCGATCGCGGCACTGGGGAGTGCGGGACCGAGCGAAGCGGGTTTTCTCGGGAAGCCGCGAAGCATCTCGGGTTCGACATCAATGGCGCGACCGTCGCGGTG
>CBJNAT010000526.1:0-3113 GCA_966434585.1 uncultured Gammaproteobacteria bacterium
GCGCATCACGGCCCGTTGCGGAGTGTTACCCGTGTTACCTGATGCTGTCAACGCCCAGTGCGCCCGTACCCTCGTTTCTGCCACTTGAACGGCGCTATTTCGTGCTCGTCCTCATCGTCCGGGAGCGTCAGATCGTAGTAGCGGCGCAGGTACATCCAGGCAATGACGAGCGTCGCGACGATGTCATCGTGATCGGCGTTCGGGAACTTCGCGGCGTTCTCAATGACCCGCTGCGCCCAGCGGCGCGGAATGTAGTAGATGCAGCCCTTCTCGAGCATGAGCGATGAGGCGTGCGCGCGGGCGATCAGATCGCCGCCATCCGTGAGCTTGACCGCTTTGACCGGCAATCCCTTTTTGCGCAGCTCCTGCACGAGAGAGTGCCCGGAGGCCTTCTTCTCGATCAGAATCGAATCAGGCGCAAACTCCTCATTGCTCTCGATCGCCTCTTCGCGCAGATCGGGATACGAGAGCTTCTCTTCCATCATGTCGAGCAGTAGCGCGCAGGTGCGTTGCTTGCCCTCACGCAGCCGGCCAGTCTTCTCATCCATGATCGACTCGCGGTAGTTGAAGACGCCCCAGGTCGTGCGCGCGGAGTTATCCGCTTCCTCATCCTCCTCGAACGCGGTGTCGTACACCTGGATGATCTCGAAGAACTCAGGGAGCGGCCGGGTCTTGCCCGCCTCGGGGTGCCACTCGGGATACACCCACTGCTTCCACCAGTGGCGCTTGAGGATGAGGCCGCCTTGGCCTTCGGGTTGCTGCTGGTACTGCGCCATCCAGGCGCGCTCCGACATCGCATCCTTCTCGTCCTGCGCGGTGTGCTTGTTGAAGCGCTTGGGGTTGAGCAGTTCATGTTCGACCTTGCGCGGGTCACGAAAGATCTCCTTGGCATCCTTCTCAACACCGCGGCCCTTGTTGGGATAGGTGATGCACAGGCGCTTGGGGTCGAACTCCATCGGGAGCTCGAGCTTCACCCAGCGATGCCCCTCCATCTCGAGCACGTGGCCGAAGATGTCGACGTCGTGCGTGCGCTGCCCGGTGTACACCTTCTGGGTCTTGTTCGGGTCGTTCATGCGCGATCGCCACGCATTGTCATGCCACGTCAGCGCGTTCTGCCGATCCTTATCGGATTCCACCTTCTTTGCGTTGTGCGGATCGTCCAACGCCTGGATGTCACCACCGTAGCCAGTGGAGGCACCGTTCACCGAGGTGGTGATGCGATAACCGCCCTCGCTGTTGCGGTACATCTTCTTCTGGTTGTCATCGGGCAGCAGGAAGAACTCGGTGGAGTACTGATTCTGAAACCACGCCGATTCGATCAGCCGGCGGGACAGCACGGCATCTCGCAGCGCGAGGTTCAGATCGTAGGAGGCACAGATGAACTGCCGGCCCGAGTAGTGCAGCCAATCCCACACCGGCCAGATCACCGATGTCAGCAGCGACTTCGTCATGCGCGGCGGGATGTTGATCATCAAGTTGCGGATCTCGCCCATGCTTACGAAGGCGAGGTGCTCGCAGATCGCGCTCAGGTGCCAGTTCCAGACGCAGCGCTTGGGCTCGATGATGTGCCACGCGCGGCGCGTGAACAGCTCGAGATCCCGCCGGTGCCGTTCGGCGCCGATCTCCGTCAAGACTTGTGTAGGCGGTCTCGCGGTCGTGGGCCGCGGGGCAATCTCGGGCAGCATGGACGTACCGCAGGCTCGAGGCCTGGATTATTCGATCGTGATCGTGATGCGCACGCCCAAGCGCTCGCAGGTCATGACCAACGAGTGCAGGGAAAAGCGTTCAAATCGATCGCAGGCAATCCTCGAGAGCACCTCGGCGTCCATATCGAGGGATCGGGAGGCCTGCGCCATCGTGGCGTAACGGGCGCGGATGTGCGCCGTGATCCCCCGCATCAACGTGAGCTTCGCCTGCGTCACGTAATCGAGGGAGCTCGGGATAGGGACCAGCGGCGCGTCCCGATCCATGAGGGCTGCGCTCAAGTGGCGTCGTCGATCGCCCGGTTGATCTTGCGGCCGCGATTCTTCAGTTCAGCCGCAGCCTCAAAGACCGTCGTTCGTTTCGGCGCGGCACGTGCCGGCTTGGGCTTGGGCGGTGAGGCCTCGCGCTCTGACAGACGTTGGTTGAGTAGCTTGCGGCGCGTCGCGGGGTCCGCCGGGCCCGCCTTGGGGCGTGTCGCGGTCGACTTGCCGGGCGCTTGGTTGGGGTTGCTGTATGCCTGCCGCTCGTCGCGAATCGAACGATTGCCCATGTTCACTCCCCATGGTTGTGTGAAAGGGAAGTGAACGTAGCCCCGCCCGCTTCCCCGGACCGTGCGGAGACTACTCTAACGGATGTCAATGAAAACTTACTAATTCACGGGTTCATGGAGACCCTGGGGCGATGCTCACCCTCGTCCCAGGGTTCTGCCTCCACTTTCAGCCGCCGGCAGATTCGGCGCGCTTACAAGCTCGGTGGGCGACGGCCGCTCAGGGCTGCATGTCCCTGAGCGGCTACCTGTGAAGTACGCGCGACACTCCGCCCCGAAGGGACTTATGAGTGCAGGCAACGGACGTCGCTTGTATCCAGGCTGCCGGCTCGGCTGATCACCGGCACCCCAGCACTCTGGAAAGCTCTACAGCGGCGTGACAATGCGCCCGGACTGCCGCGACTTGGCTCGTGTCGAGCTCGAAGTCCTCGGCCGGGTATCGCTCCTGCAACCGCGCAAGCTGCTCCTGCACGTTCGCCTCATCGAGGCTCGTCACCTCGAAGAACTGAACGATGGAACGCGGCTGCTTTTGTCGCACGATGATCTGGGCTCGCATGGTGGTAACGCCTCGAACGGACGGGATGTTACCTGTGTTAGGCATACAGCGCAAAACGGGGCGCCTCACACTTCGGTTCCGTCCTCCTCATCCTCCTCCTGGGCCGCCTGGATACCGAGCAGTTGCGCGCCCACCGGCCCGAGCGCCTTGAGCAGTTCTTTCTCGAGCGCGGCGAGCTTGTCATCCGGAATCCCACGCAGATCCGCCTTCTTCTGCTGCTGCGCGCGGCGGTGCTCGAGGATCAGCTTGGTGTCGAACATGCCCACGTGCCGACCGAGCGCATTCTTGGCCGCAAGGCGCTCCTGG
>CBJNAT010000527.1:0-3109 GCA_966434585.1 uncultured Gammaproteobacteria bacterium
CAATAGGCCGCGGCGATCGAGACCGGAACGAGCACAGCAGGCGGCTGCTTCCATAGCGCACGACACACGTACCGAAGAGGCGCGCTGACGATAAAGCCGGCCAGCGCAGCCGAGACGATCACCTTCACGTAACTCGCGGGCTTGGAATACAGCAGCGCACCGAGGTAATGCGATATGCCGTACGCACCCCACCCGAGCGCGTGCAGCGACCAGAACGCGAGCGAACGGTGAGCGATGAACGGGGATTGCATGGCACCCACACGTTGAAGAGCCACAACCAGCATAGGCCGCACGTGCGCCCGCCCTCAACGTTTCATCGCACGCCAAGCACGCTTCGCCGCAGCGCCGCTGTGCAAACGCGACGAATGGATTTTTTTCTGCGCCGAGCTGCAACCTTCCGTGCCAGTAGCCGAGTCACACTCCCCGCACGATCGCAATGACGATCGAACCGCCAAACCGAACGCCACTGGAGAACCGCCATGACCTTCGCCACCGCCGCTCTTCGCAAGCCCTTCATCGTTGCCGTCGCGAGCATTGCTGCGTTCGCAGGCGTCAACGGCGCCGCTCACGCCGACGACAGCGTGCCCCAAGTGAAAGTGAGCTACTCCGATCTGGATCTCGAGCGCTCGGCCGACGCACAGCGCCTCTACAAACGGCTGCGCGCAGCGTCCGAACGAGTGTGCGATGGCTACAGCGGCCGCGATCTGCGCCATACCGCGCTCAAGCGCGCGTGCATGGCCCAAGCGCTCGATCGCGCCGTGCTGGCAGTGAATCACGCGGCGGTGCTGGCGCTGCATGACTCGCAAGGCGATGTGCGCGTTGCACAGAAGGAAGTCAAACAGCAACCGCGCGGCTAATGCTGCGTCACTGGCGGCGGCGCGATCCAATCGAGCGCCGCCGTCACTTCTCGCTGACGGATCGAATGAACTGGACACTGCGCTCGAGCACGGGCAACCGTGACGGCGCAAGCCACGCAAACGAGGACACCGTGGCCGCATGTCCCGCCTGCGCATGGAACTCCGTATCGACGCGCGCGCCCGCAGCGTCGAGCGCATCGCGCAGTCGCTGCGCATGGCTCACGCGAACGACGTCGTCGCGCATGCCATGGATGAGCAACGTCGGCGGTGAACGCGTCGTTGCGAACGCAAGCGGCTGCCAATCGGCGTGTGCATATGGCCGAGCGAAAATTGCGCGCAGCAACCGCGAATCCGGATCGAGCGCGTATGGACCCGACAGGCCAATAACGCCGTCGATGCTACTGATAGGTACAGCGACGCGCTCGAGATAACGCGAATCGTATGCCAGCAAGGTCGCAATCTGCGCCCCCGCCGAGTGCCCCATGAGTACGATGCGATCGGCGGCACCGCCATAGTCGCGCGCATGCTCGCGTATCCACGCGACGGCTAGTGCCGCATCGTCCATGAACGCCGGGAACTGCACGGCGGGGTGTAATCGATAGTTCGGTAGCACGGCGACGATGCCCTGTTTCGCGAGCGCATCGCCGACGAAGCGATAGCTGGCCTTGTCCCCCGTAGCCCAGGAGCCGCCGTGCCAGAACACGACGACGGGCGCGTCACGCGCTTGCTCCGGTGCATACACGTCCAGCTCCTGGCGAGGTTGCGAGCCGTAGCGAGCATCGTGTGCACGCAGCTGCGAACCGACGTACGTCGGCGCATTGGCAATGCCGAATAGGAGATTACTGCAGGCGGCGAGCGATGCGCTGGCGAACACGAGCGCACAGCGGGTCAGTCGTTGGAGGTACATGCTCGTAAGAAGGGCGACAGGCTACGGGCTACAGGCTACAGCCAGAACGGAAGACGCGCTTTCATCTCTTCGGGGTCGCGCGAAGAGCGATGGAAAACACCAGCCACTACGTTCGCGCGAGGGTTCCGGATTCAGCGCGCCCCATTACACTAGCGCGCTTTCACGAACCCTGAGGGATGGACGATGCAAAAGCTCATGCTCGCCTTGCTGATCGGTGCGGTTTCAGCCTTGACGGGGTGCGGCCGCAAGGGGTCTGAGGGTGCGCCGGAAAACGCTGTTCAGGTCATCAAGATCGACGGCTCCAGCACGGTGTTTCCCATCGCGGAGGCCGTCGCCGAGGAGTTCATGAGCCAAATGCCAGGTACTCGCGTCACCGTCGGCCTCTCCGGCACCGGCGGCGGCTTCAAGAAGCTCTGCCGCGGTGAGGTGGACATTTCCAACGCATCCCGCCCGATTCTCACCGAGGAAATGGACAAGTGCCGCGCCGCGGGCATCCAGTACATCGAGCTGCCGATCGCATTCGATGCGATCACGGTGGTCGTGAATCCTCAGAACAATTGGGTAAAGGCGCTCACCATCGAGGACCTGAAAAAGATGTGGAGCCCCGAGGCGCAAGGCCAGATCAAGCAGTGGAATCAAGTGCGTCCCGAGTGGCCGGATGCACCGCTCATGTTGTTCGGCCCCGGGGCGGACTCCGGCACGTTCGACTACTTCACCGAGGCGGTGACGGGCAAGGCTAAATCGAGCCGCGGGGATTACACGGCCAGCGAAGACGACAACGTGCTCGTGCAGGGCGTGGAGAACAACAAGATGGCGCTCGGCTACTTCGGTGTCGCGTACTACAGCGCGCACCGCGATCGCATGCGCGCGGTGTCGATCCAGCGGCCGGATGGCACAGCCGTCGTGCCGAGCCAGGAGACGGTGTTGAACGGTCAGTATCAACCGCTCTCGCGTCCCTTGTTCATATACGTCAATGCAGCCGCGGTGCAACGCCCCGAGGTCAAGCAATTCATCGACTTCTACATCGACCAGGGCGGCGCGCTGGCACAGGAAGTGGGTTTCATCGCCTTGCCGGAGAACGCCGTGCAACAGGCGCGCGATCACTTTGCGAACCGTCGCGTCGGCACCGTGTTCGGCGGTGTGCCTGAAGTGGGCGTGACGATCGAGGACTTGCTGGCACGGAAAGCGAAGGAGTAGATGTCGGCGACTGGCTTGCTGGAGACCTTTGGCGAGTGGAGTCACCAAGTTAGGCGTCTACCTTGATCGGAAGAATTGACAGGATTAACAGGATTAACAGGATGGTGAGATGAAAGCAGCTCGATGAAGGCGTTTCGCCGTTCCTTAC
>CBJNAT010000528.1:0-3108 GCA_966434585.1 uncultured Gammaproteobacteria bacterium
GTTCCCGAGATTTCTCCGCGCGAGTTCGTCGCGCGACGCGAGCGTGGCGATGACATGACGCTGCTCGACGTGCGCGAAGAGTGGGAGCTCGCCATCGCCAAAGTGCCCGGGATCGTGCACATCCCGATGGGCGAGGTCTCTGCGCGCCTCGGCGAACTGGATGCCAGCAAGGAGATCGTCGTCTTGTGCCGGTCGGGGCGCCGCAGTCTGGAAGTCGCGCGTTTTCTGCAACAGCACGGCTATCGCAGCACGAACCTGAGCGGCGGCATTCTCGAATGGGGACGCGATCTCGACCCTAGTCTGCCGGCCTATTGAGAACACGAATTCACGACAGATGGCTGCAACCCTGGGCCGCGGAGCTCGCATCTAAGCGACTCGCGCTACGACCACCGAGAACATTTTGCGCATGAACGCTTCGTCACGTTTGCTCACTGCCGTCTCGCTCGCGTTGCTGGCGGCACAGTCGCCTGCCGCGAATCTCGTGGAGGTCTATCAACGCGCGTTGCAAAACGATCCCATCATCCGCGAGGCGGATGCGAACCGGCTCGCGGTGCGGCAGGCGAAGCCGCTCGCATGGTCGTAGCTGCTGCCCTTCATCGATGGGTCGGCAGCGATCGGGCGCCAGGAGTCGGATGGCTCGCGTACGTCGGTCGATCGCATCAACGTCGGCGCGACGCCGTTCTTCGTGGAATCCGACGTGAAGAGCGACGTGGACGTTACCCAATGGAATCTGCGGCTGTCGCAACCCGTCTTTCGCTGGGACGCGTGGGTCGGTCTCGAGCGCGCCGATGCGCAAGTAGCCCAGGCAGAAGTGGACTATCGCGCTGCTGAGCAGGACCTCGTATTACGCACCGCGCAGCGCTACTTCGATGTACTCGCGGCCAAGGACACGGTTGACGCCGCGCAGGTTACCGTGGATTCGTTCGCGCGGCAGCTGGAGCAAGCCGACAAACGCTTCGAGGTCGGCCTGATCGCCGTGACGGACGTGCAGGAGGCACGTGCGGCGCACGACGCGTCGGTTGCGGCCCTCATCGCCGCCAAGCGCTCGCTCACGACCGCGCAGGAACTCCTGCGCGAGCTCACAGGAGAGTCGTTCAGCGAACTGGCCGCGCCGGCCGGGGACATGCCTCTGAACCGACCGGAGCCGCAGAACCCCGACGAATGGGTGAGAGGCGCGCTCGAGCAAAACCTGAGACTCAGCTCGACGCGACTTGCAGTGGAGATCGCGAAACAGGACGTGCGAGCAGCTCGCGCGCAACACTTGCCCACCCTCTCGATTGTCGCGGAGCGTACCGGATCCAACATCGACGGCAGTTCCACCACGGACGGCGTCACCGGGCCAGACGATTCGGACACCACCGATGACTCCATCTTCCTGCAATTGACCGTGCCGATTTACTCGGGCGGCGAGACCTCCTCGCGCGTGCGGCAGAACGTGTATCTGCAGCGCGCCGCCCGCGAACGCCTGGAGCGCACGGCACGCGAAACCGAGCGCTCCACGCGCGATGCCTATCTCGGCGTGATCAGCGAAATTTCCCGCGTGAAGGCATTGCGGCAGGCTGTGCAATCCAGCCGCACAGCCCTCGAGGCGACGGAGGCCGGCTTCGAGGTCGGCACGCGCACCACCGTCGACGTGCTCGATGCGCGGCGGCGTCTCTTCGAGGCGCAGACGAATTACGCGCGCAGCCGTTACGACTACATCCTCAATCTGATCGAGTTGAGAGTGGCTGCGGGGACGCTGGCGCGTACCGATCTCGATGCGATCAACATGTGGCTGCGCGAATCTGCCTCGCTCGAGGATGCGAGCAAGGCACCCGAGGCAGCCCCAACGACCGCACCGCCGCCTGCAATTGGCCCCGCACCGGCGGCTTCGCCCACGACTGAGACATCGCCGCCCAAGACTAAAGACGAAGGACGAAAGGTACGTATCGGGAGCGTTTCGGGTGACGGGGCGCGGGACATGGGGCTTGGCTAAGACAATAAAGCCGCGACCCGCGCCATCAACCGGTGGCACGCGCCGCGGTTGCGTTCAATGGTGCCGCGTCCGTGCTGACCCATTGCGATTCGAAGACTCGCATCCGTCAGCAGCTGCTGCAGCGTGTGCGTCAGCGAACTCGCACCGTCCACGACGATCAACGCACCTGCTTGCGTCAGCTGCGCGGCAATGTCGGGTGCATTGAAGGTATGCGGCCCGCAGACGACCGGCACGCCGAGTGCGGCAGGTTCCAGCAGGTTGTGTCCGCCGAGCGGAATCAGCGTGCCCCCGACATACGCGACATCCGCCGCGGCATAGAACTGCAATAACTCGCCCATCGTGTCGACGAGCAACACCGTCTGCTGCGCTGTCGGCAGCTCGTTGCGAGAACGACGCGCGAATGCGACGCCACGGCGCTCGAGCTCTGCCACTACCGCATGAAAGCGTTGCGGATGTCGCGGCACCAACACGAGCAATGCATCCGGTTGCCGACTGCGCAACGACGCATGCGCATCCAGCAACACCGCTTCTTCACCTTCGTGTGTGCTGCCGGCAACCCAAACGCAGCGTGATTCGCTCAAGGATGTGCGCAATGCCCTGCCCTGCGCAGGCACTGCTTCCGGCAGGTTCACGTCGAACTTGAGATTCCCCAGTACTGCCACTCGCTCCGCCGGTGCGCCGATCGCAACGAAGCGGTCACGATCCAGTTGCGACTGCGTTTCGATGCTAGCGATCGAGAGTGTCCTCGCCAGCAGACCACCGAACCCGCGATCGAGCCATCGATAACGCCGCACCGAACGTTCGGACAACCGTGCACTCGCAAGCACCAGTGGCACACCACGCTTCGCACACTGTGCGTAGAGATTCGGCCACAGCTCGGTTTCGAGCACGATGCCGAGATCGGGGCGAATCCTGTCGAGGAAGCGGCGGACCGCGAACGGTAGATCGAGCGGCAAGTAGGCGTGCTGAACCCGCGAGCCGAATAGTTCGGCGACACGCTGCGCGCCCGTCGCTGTCGTCGTGGTGATCACGATCGGTCGTTGCGGATAGCGCTCGAGTAGTGCGCGCACGAGCGGCGCGGCCGCCTGCACTTCACCCATGGACACCGCGTGCACCCACACGCTGTGTTCGGC
>CBJNAT010000529.1:0-3104 GCA_966434585.1 uncultured Gammaproteobacteria bacterium
ACCGCCACCACCCCCGCAGGCACCCAGCACGATGAGCGTTGCGACCATCAGCAATCGCTGGAACGACGCCGTTTTGTGCATCCCCATCGCCACGCTCGTCCCCCTTCAATTCCCGCGCGATGCAGTGTGCCCCACGGTCGATCGCTTCCTCAAACCTTCTTCCACGTCCCGTCATCGTTCCGGCACGCGCGACCTTCGTTGGACTCCGACTTGCCGCCTTTGCTCGCGGTGATCTTGTACGTGCGGCACGTGCCGCCGGATTGCGCCTGGCCATGCGGCTCGACTAAGTAGGTAACGCCCGTAGTATCGTTCGTCCACTTTACGCTGCGGCCTTCCGGTGCGAGCTCCAGCGCATGACCGAAGCAGGCGCGATCGCGGTCGTCGAACTTGCGGCCGATCTCGCGGCCGATGACTGCACCCAGCACGCTACCAACGATGATGGCGACCGGTCGATCCGAGCCATCCCCCACCTGCGAACCGATCACGCCGCCAACGACGGCGCCGAGCACCGTGCCGATTTCTTTGCGATTGCACCGACCTTCGAGCACGCCGTAGTCGCGTTCCCATTCGCGGCCCGTGTAGCCCCTATAGGCAGGGTCATGTTTCTTCCGCCAACCGTGCGCAGGCGCGTGTGCCGGCGGATCCGCCCATGCACTGCCGGACGCAACGACGACCAAGGCGAGCAGTGAAACTTGCAACCAGCGACAGAGACTCTTCATACCGACTCCAGGTGTGTGGCTCAGGCCTTATAGAGAAGCCTGAGTCACGGAAACAGATAACCGCGTCACATGGCGTACTCGAGGTCTAAATGCGCTTGCGGGTTTCCCGCAACGCCCTCACGGTCGCGGCGCGCCGTACTGTAGTGCATCCCCGAGTCGATAAGCCATGCGAGAGGCGACTGCGGTGAACCGGCTGTCGCTATCGCGCGTCTTTGGCCTGGATCTATTCCTCGGGCAAACAGATGCGAACGACTCGGGCGGTTGCGACGGCATGCGGTTGTCTGGTTTTGCAGTCACTCGCGTGCGCGGCCGACGCGATTCGCTTCGACACGCACGGAGGCGATGCTTGGACGTTCACGAAAACGGTCGAGGGACAGATCCTTGCCAATGCCTGCGATGAGGTGATCGTTGCGGCACCACAGGCGCAAGTGCGTGCGGTTCTCGAGGCGGAACGCTTCACGGCTCGCATACCGCTGCAGGCTGGAGCGAACAGCGTGACCGCGGTCTGTCTGCGAAGCGGCCGAGAACGCGTTCGAACGCCGCCGCAGGTCTGGCACGTGCGCTTGCCCGATTCGCCGACCGCGAGGATTCGGGCACGCATTGACGCTCATCGGTTGTTGCTCGATGCGCGGGGCAGCGAGCTTGCGCCGGGATCGCCGGTCAAGCTCGCGAACGTGCAATGGCGTTTGCTCGAGTCAGGTGCGCGCTCGAGCCAAGCAATCGGCGATACGCCGGTGGCAGAGATCCCGGTACCTCAGAACGACGGCGAATACCGCGTTCAACTCGAGGTCGCGGATGCTCGCGGTCGAAGAGATAAAGCCGCCGCACTGCTCGAAGTGCGCAACGGACAACCGCGCATCATCGATGCCGTACACGAGGCGCCGGCTTGGGTCGACGCTGCCGTGCTCTATGGCGTCGTGCCGTTCTTCTTCGAAGGTTATGCCGGTGTGCGCGAGCGGTTGGACGAGATCGCCGCGCTCGGTGCAACGGCCATTTGGATCTCGCCAGTAACTGCCGCCGCGAACGGCGACTTCGGCTATGCGACCGTGGATCACTTCCGCTTGCGGGACACATTCGGCGATGAGCGCGAATTCCGTGCGCTCGTGTCGGCTGCACACGCCGCCGGACTCAGAGTGATCCTCGATTTCGTGCCGAACCATTTCTCGGATCACCATCGCTATTCGCTGGATGCCGAGCGCGACGGCGAACGCTCCCCGTACTTCAAGTGGTTCGATCGCGACGCGCAGGGAGCGGTAACGCACTACTTCGACTGGCCGCACTTGAACAATCTCAATCTCGATCACCCCGAGGTGCGCAACTATCTCATCGCCGCTTTCGCGCACTGGCTCATCGAGTACGACGTGGATGGCTTTCGAGTCGATGCGGCCTGGGCCATCACGCAGCGGGCTCCCGAGTTTTGGGATCGCTGGCGTCGTGCGCTGAAGCGCATCGAACCCAATGTACTGCTGCTCGCCGAAGCGGCGCCGCAGGATGCCCAGGCGTTCGACGCGGCCTACGACTGGACCACCCAAATCGGCGAGTGGTCGTGGCGGGACATATTCCACGATGCGCAGACGATCCCGGACCTCGCTCGCCTGCGGGAGGCGCTCGCGATCCCGGCGGACGTACCGCGATTACGCTTCGTGGGCAACAACGATACGGGCGCGCGTTTCATCACGCGCCATGGCGAAGCGTATCTGCGACTCGGCGCCGCGCTGACCTTCACGATTCCCGGAATCCCGCTCATCTACAACGGCGATGAGATCGGTGCGGAGTTCGAGCCGTACGACGAAGGCCCACCGCTGCAATGGCGCGATCCGCGGAAACTGTCCGCGTATTACCGCCAGCTCTCGCAGCTGCGGGAACGCTACGCCGCCCTGCGCAGCCATGAGTTGCACGTGCTCGACACGAGCGAGGACGAACGAGTGCTCGCCTTCCTGCGGCCGATGAAGCGCTGTCAGGATGAAGTGCTCGTCGTATTCAACTTCAGCGCACGTCCGACCCAGCCGCACATTCATGCGCCGATTCGCGCGCAAGCGCTACGCGATGTAGCGACAAATGCCCGTTTTACGATCCGCAAGCATCGAGCTCGGGTGGATCTGGCGCCGTATAGCTGGCGTGTATTACGCACGGACCGCTGCCCTGGGTTGACCATTGACGAGGGAAACCGCCCCGCTGCTGCCCGCTAACGCTCTATCCAACCACGGGCAACCAACAAAGTCAGTGCCATTGCCCTTAACTCTCATGCGCTCTTGCAGTAAGTTGGCCGTACCTTCCGCAGGAGCCTGCTCATGAGATCGAAATTGGCCGTCGTCGCCTCGTTGACCATGGCCTACGTTGGGCTCACGCCGCACGCGCAAGCCATGGATCAGGGGTTCTACATCG
>CBJNAT010000530.1:0-3101 GCA_966434585.1 uncultured Gammaproteobacteria bacterium
GCCAGTGCATCAGGTGCAGGTCCGAATGACAGAGCCGCCAAACGTAGTGCCAGCGTCATGAGCTTCTCACCGATCAGCCTGGGGCCTTGGTCCGAGCTCAAGAACTCGACCTCAGCATGGAGAAACACGACCATGGGCGCCTTGCGCCACCGACTGGCCACCGCCAAGAGGACATGCGATATCGGCGCGGCATATACGACCACCAGTCGCTCTCGACCCTGCAGCGCCCTCATCGTCGGCCACAGGCCTCCGATCTTGGCCAAGGCCCTGGCCAAGCGGGTTGGCTTGTCTTCGATGCCGAAGAGTGAATAGGGCCGAGCGGTCACCTGACCGCCGTTCTCCCGTGAAGTGACCGCCGCGTGCTCAGCCGTCATCGAGCCGAAGGCATGGAACGTGACGTCCACGCCTACGCCCCGTAACGCCTCCAGGACACCTCGATTGAACTCGAAGTGTTCAACGCCGACTTTTCCGCTGTCGAGCACCCGCACTTGCTCAACGCTCATGGGTGACGCCCGGCCATCGCCGACGGTTGCAGGGCATCAAGCGATGCCAGGTTTGGGCGCAACGCCTCATCCGCAAGGAACGCGGCTACGGCGTCGATGCTATCGAACTTGTGCAACTGAACGTCCATCCCCCCGCGCCCGGCCGAGCGCGCGGCACGTATTAACCGGCCAGCCACCTTTTTGAGGATCTGCAATCCCAAACGAGGCAGCCGCCACGGCAGCGTGCGGTACCGCCGTGCCAAGCATGGCCGAACATGCTCCCAGATGTGCGGCTCCATGACGAGCGCGGACGCGTAGAACGCCTCGTAATCCACGGACAGATCCTCGCCGAATCTACGGCCGACCTCGCGCAAAGTCTGTGGGTAGATCGTGAGTTCAGACCAAACGCGAGGAATCAGCGGGTCCCAGTTCTCGACGGTCTCGCGAGGCAAATGCTTCTGTTCCTCCAGCCGACCGTAATGGCGACCAGCAGCAGTCATGCCGCCGCCACTGTTCCGCGAAGCTCCGAAGACGCTCACCGGATACTCCACGTAGAGGTAGTGGTCCATCACCAGCGCCAGCGCTGCACTGAAGGCCATGTCCGGCGAGGCGCCTGGCACATAGGTACCCGCGCGCGCGCGAATCCGCTCCAGAGACGCGCGCGAGACGATGCCGTGGTAGAAGCGCGGCAATTCGCCGTAGTTCACGCCGCCGATATCCAGAATGCGACCGAGTTCCCCGCGTGCAGACATTCGTCGGGCACTCGCGTCATGCGCCCCCGCCAGCCAGAACGCACCGGGGCGGTGATATACCGTCTCGCGATCAAACTTGACCGTCGGCCACCAATAGCGAGCCGCACTGTAGGAAAGAGCCTCACAGTCGTTGCGCTTCATCCAGTCGACGAAGCCCATGACGTAGGGTGACACGAAGTCGTCATCTCCAATGAAGATCAGATACTCGCCGTGACTCGCCTCGATCGCCTCGACCGTGTTATCGACAATCGATAGCGGCGCTGCGGTATGGCGGTAAGTGACGCGACTGTCGGCGACCTCTCTCGCGAAGAGTTCGGCGGCCATCGGAGCTGACGAGTTGTCTTGTACGACGATCTCGACACGGGGATCGACCAGGGTGGCCAACTGTGCCCTTAGCACTGGCAACAGGGTCTCGTAGCGATCTTTGGTAGGAACAATGATCGAAAGGAGCGGAGAGACGTTCATGCGGATTCGGAGGCCGGTGCAGGAGAGTTCGATCGATTGTTCCTCGATCGATACAGAGTGAGGATCTGCCGCCGCATGCACGCGGCAACGGTAATGCCTGTCGCCACCATCGCCGCAGCGAGGGAAGCGTTCGCCGAGAAGCCGAGTCGAGGCAATTCACGCGAGGCCGCGCCGATCAGAAGCACTCCACCGCCGACAGTCACCAATGGCAGTAGAACGGCACGAAGCGTCCAGTCGCGACTCGCCTCCGCGGCGAAGCGGGCATTCAGCGCCCAGCCAAGCCACAGAAGCGCAACCAGGTTCATGAAGACCCACGGCACCGCCGCGCCGATCAGGCCGAACTGGCGGCTCAGAACATATGTAAGCACCGGATTCACAACAAGGAACACAACGCCAAGCTTCAGATTGGTGGAATTGTGGCCATGGGCGAGCGACAGGTGATACGGCATGAGTTGCAAGCTCATCAGCAACGATCCGACCATCAGCACTTGCAAAACTGACGCGGCTCGTGCCGCGAGGTCCGAATTGCTGGTCCATAGTCGCACCAGCGGCTCGGCCCATTGGCAGCAGAACGCGGTGGTGGCGACCGCCACGACGGCAATCAGTCGCGCGTACTGGACGTACTCGACAAGCAGCGCTTCGCGACGGTGGTGCTCGACGTGCTGTGTCATCCGGGGCAATAGGGCTAGCGCGATGGGCAGGGTCAGTATCACTGGCGCTTGCGCGGCCACACTCGCCAGCGAGTACACAGCATAGTCCTTCAATGGCAGTGCAAAGCTTGTGACCAACTTATCCATCTGCGTGTTGAGTGCGGCCACGATCGCCATACCCATCATGCCTATCGCATAAGCCCAGATTCCGCTCAATGCGCGCAATTCGACGCGCGCGCCCGATGAGCTTCCCAGCTCTCGCCACAGTGACCGGCGCAACAACAACAGAAACAGGAGCGAGGCACCTAGCTGCCAGGCGAAGAAGACGCGCAGGTCACGCCAGAGCCAGAGGGGCAACAACACCAGTCCGGAACGCACCATGCTGAAGGCCACCGCGTAGCCATTCGCCCGCGTCTGTCGTTGCAATCCCATCAGGCCACCGCTATAGAGGCTCATGGCCAGTTGAGCGGCCGTGGTGGCGCCCAGCATCGCGATGCACAACGCGAAAAGTGCCGGATCGGAGCCCTTTAACCATCGTGTCGCGATCCACTCGCGGCTAAGCGCTATGGCGATTGCCAGCACTACGCAGCCAGAGAGCAGCAGCGTTTCCAGGGTGCGTAAAAGCGTGCGCAGGTAGTCGCGATCAGCGCTGCGAGCCATCTCTCGGCCGAAGGCAGGCACGAGACCGGCGTCGGCCATCAGCATCAACGCCAACACGAGCAGCCCGCCCGTCCCTTTCGCACCACGCATCA
>CBJNAT010000531.1:0-3093 GCA_966434585.1 uncultured Gammaproteobacteria bacterium
GGGTTTGGACGGCGTCGCCAGTGCGGCGTCCGATGACTTTGGCGCTCGGGATTTGCGGGCTGTTTCCACGTGTACCGGCGGGCGCCGCTGACACAGCCAGTCGGTATAACCGCCGACGTATTCATGCACTCGACCGGCGCCTTCGAACACGAGAGTGCTCGTGACGACATTGTCGAGAAACTCGCGATCGTGGCTCACGAGTAGCAGCGTCCCTGGGAAATCGGCGACGAGCTGTTCCCGCAGCTCCAATGTTTCCACATCCAGATCGTTCGTCGGCTCGTCTAGCACGAGCAGATTGGCGGGCTGCGCAAAGAGTCGCGCCAACAGCAGCCGATTGCGCTCGCCGCCGGAGAGCATGCTCACGGGCGAGTTGAGCCGCTCGGGCGCGAACAGGAAGTCGCGCAGATAGCCCGAGACGTGACGCGGCTGCCCATTGATGACCACCGTGTCGCTGGAGCCGCTGACGTTTTCCATCACCGACGCGTCGGGATTCAGCTGCTCGCGTTGCTGAGCGAAGTATGCGACCTGCAGACGCGTACCCTGGCGCACGTGACCTTCACAGGGCGCAAGCTCGCCCAGCAGCAAATTGATCAAGGTCGTCTTGCCTGCGCCATTAGGGCCGATGATGCCGATGCGATCGCCACGCATGACGCGTACCGAGAAGTCGCGAATCACGACCTTCTCGCCGAAGCGATGCGTAACGTGTTCCGCTTCGAACACGAGCTTTCCTGAGGCGTCGGTATCCTGCAGCTTCAGCTGTGCCGGCCCGGAACGCTCGATGCGCTGGCGCCGCTCCTCACGCAGCGCATACAAAGCACGCACCCGGCCTTCGTTGCGGGTGCGCCGCGCTTCCACACCTTTGCGAATCCACACTTCCTCTTGCGCGAGCTTTTTGTCGAACAGCGCGTTGTGCTGTGCCTCGACCGCAAG
Organism: uncultured Gammaproteobacteria bacterium; assembly: GCA_966434585.1. Lineage (GTDB taxonomy): Bacteria > Pseudomonadota > Gammaproteobacteria > Steroidobacterales > Steroidobacteraceae > DATELY01. The sequence continues at coordinate 931 of CBJNAT010000531.1, forward strand.
CTGCTCCGCCTTGCGCACGGCGTACTCGTCATAGTTGCCCGGCCATGACGTGAGGCGGCCGCGATCGAGCTCGATGATGCGCGTCGCGAGCCGCTTCACGAAGGCACGATCGTGACTGACGAACAACAGAGCATTCGGCCATTCGAGCAAGGTCTCTTCGAGCCACGTGATCGCCTCGACGTCGAGATGGTTCGTGGGTTCATCGAGCAGCAGCAGGTCGGGCTCGGCCACGAGCGCACGCGCGAGGAGTGCACGGCGCCGCCAGCCACCGGACAACGAATGAATCGGTGCATCTCCGTCGAGTGCGAGCCGGGAGAGAACGGTCTCCACGCGCTGTTCGATTCGCCAGCCATCGAGTGCCTCGAGCTCGTGTTGCAGCTCGCTCATCCGCTGAATATCAGCCGGGTTCTGCTGCGAGGCCACGCGTTGCGCCACTTCGTGATAGCGAGTCGATAGCGTTCCGACGCGAGGCAGGCCGCCGGCGACGACATCGAACACGCTCTCGGGGCTGTCGAGTGCAACTTCCTGCGCGAGGCGCGCGACTTTCACACCGGGTCGAACCCACACGACGCCGTTGTCCGGTGGAATCTCCGCGCTGATCAAGCGCAGCAAAGAAGACTTGCCCTCGCCATTGCGACCCACCAGGCACACGCGTTCGCCGCGAAATACTTCGAGGTTGGCCGCGGCCAGCAGCGGGCGCAGTCCATAGGCCAGGGATACTTTGTCGAGGCGGAGGAGGGGCATGTGAGGCGTGGGGCGTGAGGCGTGAGGCGTGAGCAGGAAAGCATTTCTGACCTCAAGCCTCAAGCCTCAAGCCTCAAGCCCCAGCTAAACTACTCGCCAATCCGCGGAAGGAGGAGCGAACACATGCCAGACGCCCTGGGATCGCGCGCCAAGCTCGGTGTCATTGCGCAGGCGACCAACACGATCGTGCAGCCTGAGTTGGACGCGATGCGTCCGCGCGGCGTGACAAATCACATGCATCGCGTGGTGATTCCCGATTCGCCGGTTGGCTCCGAAGCCGAGTTCGCCACCATGATGGCGGGCGTGCGCAGCTCGACCGAAGCTGCGGTGGATGTGCTCATGACGTGCGCGCCGACTGGTGTCATCTTCGGGTTGGGGGTCGAGGCGTTTTGGGAAGGCGTGCTCGATGCGAGTGCGCTGAAGGCACACTTCGCAACGCGCACCGGCGTAAACGTAGTACTCGGTGTCCACGCCTGCGATGCGGCCATTCGCCGCTACGGCAACATCCGCCGCATTGCGCTGATCTCACCGTACATGCCCTCCGGCGATGCGCAGGTCCGACGCACGTTTACCGATCTGGGCTACGAAGTCGTCAACCTGCTCGGCTTGAAGTGCAACAGCCCGGTGTTGATGGCGCATGAGTCGCAGGAGCGACTGCGACGCGCGGTGCGCGAGGTCGACGATCCAAGCGTCGAGCTGATCCTTCAGGTGGGCACTAATCTCGCGTTTGCGGAAGTGGCTGCGGAAGCCGAGCGTTGGTTGGGTAAGCCAGTGCTCGCCACCAACGCCTGCACGTATTGGCATGCGCTACGGCAGAACCAAATCGAAGACAAGGTTGTCGGGTTTGGGTCGTTGTTGGAGGAATACTGAAGGAGTCGGCTAGTCAGCTAGCCAGCTAGCCAGAATATGTACAGAGCCTCTCTGGCTAGCCGACTAGCTGACTGCTCCCCAACTGCCTAGCCTTCACTGCCATGCTGCGCCTGTGTCTTCTCCGCCTCCTCACTGCGATCCCCACGCTGCTCGTCATCGTCACGGTGGCATTTGCGTTGATGCGCCTTGCGCCCGGAGGGCCATTCGACGAAGAGCAGGCGCTGTTGCCCGAAGTACGCCGCAACCTTGAAGCGGCCTATGGATTGGATCGGCCGCTTCTTTCGCAATACCTCGCGTACGTCGGTGGAGTCATTCGTGGGGACTTCGGGCCGTCATTTCGCTACAAGGATCAGAGCGTGTCCGAGCTGATCGTCAGCGGTTTGCGAGTCAGTGCGGAACTCGGGGCGTGGGCGCTGCTGTTAGCGATCGCTGTTGGCGTGCCACTCGGAATGTTGGCGGCATTGAATCGTGGTGGCTGGCTGGACCGAAGCGTGATGTTGCTCGCTTTGCTGGGGATCGTGTTGCCTGCCTTCGTGCTCGCGCCGTTAT
>CBJNAT010000532.1:0-3087 GCA_966434585.1 uncultured Gammaproteobacteria bacterium
CAGCACCGCGCCGACGCGCTGCTGCACGGTCTCCTCGCTGACCGGTTCGTCTTCCTTGCCGCCGATGTTCAGATACATCCGCCCTTCGGCATCGACCGTCAGGATCAGCGGTTTGTGTTTTTCCACGTCCGGCAACGGCTCTGCGCCTGCTTTCGGCAGATCGACCTTCACGCCTTGCGTCAGGAGCGGTGCCGTCACCATGAAGATGATCAGTAGCACCAACATCACATCGATATAGGGCACGACGTTGATCTCGGCCATCAACCGCCGGCCTCGACGAGGCGTCACAACGTCACCTCCGCTACGTGGGCGGCACCCGAACGAGTGTGCGAATGCCGCTGCAGGATGGTCGTGAGCTCATCCATAAAACTGTCGTAGCGCAGCTCGATACGGCTCACCTGATCCGCATAACGGTTGTAGGCGATCACCGCCGGAATGGCTGCGAACAGACCGACCGCAGTGGCCACGAGTGCTTCGGCGATGCCGGGCGCGACCATGGCCAGCGTCGCCTGCTGCACGTTCCCCAGCCCCGAGAACGCATTCATGATGCCCCACACCGTGCCGAACAGACCGACGTAGGGACTGATGGATCCTACGGTCGCCAGAGTGGAAAGGCTCTTCTCGAGCCGGTCGGTTTCCCTGAGCAGCGCCACTCGCATTGCGCGGCGGCACCCCTCGATGAGCACGTCCGGTGCGTACCCGCCTTGTTGACGCATTCGCGTGAACTCGCGAAATCCCGCCTCGAACAGGGCCTCCATGCCTTGCGTCACGCGGCGACTCTGATCGATGGCGCGGAACATTGCGGTCAGATCGCCGCCCGACCAGAACGTATGCTCGAACTTGTCCGCATTGGTGCGCGCTTTGCCCAACTCGGCGCGCTTGCGCAGGATGATCGCCCAGGAGGTGAGCGAGGCCAGTATCAGGAGCGCGAGCACGAGCTTGACGATGATGCTCGCACCCATCACCAGTTCCACGATCGATAAATTACCCGTCATTGCATCTCCTTCAACAGCCGCTGCGGCAAGGCGCAGGGCTTGAACTTCTTGGCGTCGAGGCAAGCCACTTTCACTTCGCCTACGACGAGCAATTCTCTTTCCTGACCCGCGTTCGCGCGCACGATGTTCTGCTCGAACGTGAGGCTCACGTGCCGGTACTGCGCGATGCGCGTAACCACTTGGAGCTCATCGTCGTAACGAGCCGGCATGCGATAGCGCGCACGTGCCTCGACCACCACAAACATCAGCCCTTCCTCAGCGAGCAGCGCCGTCTGATCGATACCGAAAGAGCGCAGCCACTCGGTGCGTGCGCGTTCCATGAACTTGAGATAGTTCGCGTAATAGACGATGCCGCCTGCGTCAGTGTCTTCCCAATAGACACGCACCGGCCAACTGAACTCGGCATTCAGGCTCACTCTTTGAACAGCTCCAGACTGCCGCCCGGTCGATCCGGCATTCTCAATCCGAAATGTAAGTACGCGCTGCGTGTCGCCATTCGCCCACGCGCCGTGCGCATGATGTAGCCCTGCTGGATCAGAAACGGCTCGATCACATCTTCGATCGTGCCCCGCTCCTCGCCCACGGAGGCGGCGAGGCTGTCGACCCCGACCGGGCCGCCGTCGAACTTCTCTATGATCGTCAGAAGGATCTTGCGATCCATCAAGTCGAAGCCGCGCGGATCGACATCGAGGAGGTCGAGCGCGGCCTGGGCAACGGTCTCGGTGATCTGACCTGATGCCTTCACCTCGGCGTAATCACGTACGCGACGAAGCAGTCGGTTGGCGATACGCGGCGTGCCTCGGGACCGCTCGGCGATCCGCCGCGCCCCGCCTGTATCGGTCGACACACCGAGAATGGCAGCCGACCGCAGTACGATCCGCTCGAGGTCGTCCTGCCCGTAGAACTCCAAACGTTGCACGATGCCGAAACGGTCTCGCAGTGGCGAGGTGAGCAGGCCCGCACGGGTCGTCGCGCCCACGAGGGTGAATGGCGGCAGATCCAGCTTGATGGAGCGCGCTGCGGGACCTTCGCCGATCATGATGTCGAGCTGAAAGTCCTCCATCGCCGGATAGAGGATCTCTTCGACAACCGGGCTCAGCCGATGTATCTCATCGACGAACAGCACGTCGTTCGCTTGCAGGTTGGTGAGCAGTGCCGCGAGATCGCCAGCCCGCTCGATCACCGGGCCTGAGGTCTGACGAAGACTCACACCCAGCTCGTTCGCGATGATGTTGGCCAGCGTCGTCTTGCCAAGACCGGGCGGGCCGAAGATCAATACGTGGTCGAGCGCCTCTGAGCGTTGGCGCGCCGCCTGAATGAAAATTTCCATCTGCGTGCGCACAGAGGGCTGGCCGACATAGTCCGCCAGTTTCTTCGGGCGCACGGCACGATCGAAGGCTTCATCCTCGCCTTGCACAGCGGGCGTGACGATGCGGTCGTGTTCGATGCTCATGCGGTACGTTTGGCCGCCGCCTGCAGCGCGCGGCGGATGATCTCTTCAGTCGTCTGCACTTCGGGGTCCACGCTCTTCAACAGGCGAGTAACCTCGGCGGGCTTGTAGCCCAAGGCGACCAGCGCTGCAAATGCTTCGGCGGCCGCCCCGCTCGATGTCGGTATCTGTGCGACACCGCTGACGATCGGATAGGCGGCGCCATCGCTCAGCCCCTTCACGCGATCACGCATTTCGATGACCAGTCGCTCCGCTGTCTTGCGGCCGACGCCAGGTACACGCACGAGCATGTCGACGTCGTTCGCTTCGACACACGTGAGGAAGGCTTCGACGCTCATGCCTGAGAGCAGCGCGAGCGCAATGCGTGGCCCCACGTTCGAGACCTTCAGCAATTCCCGGAACAGTCGCTTCTCCTGCTCGGTCCCGAACCCGAACAGCAGGTGCGCGTCCTCGCGGACGACTTGATGCACATACAAGGACAGCTCAGAGCCGACCGCAGGCAGCGTGTAGAACGTCGACATCGGTGCTTCGAGCTCATAACCGATGCCGTGCACCTCCATCATCAAATGGGGCGGCTGCTTAACCATCAGCCGGCCGCGCAGCCAGCCGATCATGTAGCCGCTCCGGCGACCTGGGCGAGCG
>CBJNAT010000533.1:0-3074 GCA_966434585.1 uncultured Gammaproteobacteria bacterium
TGCGCTGTCCTTGCGCCGCGGAGAGCGGGACGGAACAGGACCGCACGGCCGTGCCGTTCAGGTGCACGGTGCAGGCGCCGCACTGTGCGATGCCACAACCGTACTTCGCGCCCTTGAGACCAAGTTCATCTCGGAGCACCCACAGAAGTGGCGTCGTGCCGTCACTGGTCTCGACGTCGTGAGTCTTGCCGTTGATGGTGAGTTGCATGGTCGAATGCTTCATGTGGGTTGTGCCGTTCCTTGTGTCTGAATGAGGCTACAGCGTGCATGCCTGCCACGATTGCGCGATCGTTGCTTCGTTGCAGGTTGATGCGCTGACAAAGCGTGATCCAGTAGCATGTGGTAGCCGCGGCGGCGCACGTACGCTTCTCCAAAGACGAGTTGCGCTGCCGCCACCTCAGTCAAATTTCGTAGGCGATTTTCTCTCACGCGTGCGTCGCGCGCGAGTCTCAGATCGCGTGCAGGGTTCGGCTGATTGTTCGTCGCACTCAACTCGCTGAAATACACAGCGTCGTTTCACTTTCCCTCGAGTTCTCGCTCATGCCGATCGATCCTGCGTCCCTCGTGTGTTTCTTCGGCGGTACAGTGGTCGCCGCCTATTTATCCAACGCATTCACCAGCTCACAGGCGCGCCGCCAGCAAGAAATCGCGCAGCGCGGGCGAGCCATCGTCGGCAAGATCGTCGGCGTCTGGCGTCCGCCCCTGGCTGGGAGCTTCACACGGCTGTACATCGAATTCGAACCCCCGCATCTGGATCGTCCCGTGCGTACTTGCCACATCGATCGCCCCAGGCCGGGCGAACTGAGCGCATCCCTACCCCCGGGGGGGACGGCCGTCAACATCAAGTATCTGCCGGAACGCCCGCACGATGCCGTCATCGCGAAACTCGTGTCGCGCTTCATGCGTTGAGGCCGTTCGCTCGGCGCACGCTGGTTCACACGATTTTGTTGCGACCGCACGGAGGGGAACTTAATCGGCCACCCTCCATTTCATCGCTGAGGCTGCAATGCCCCCGTTGCAAGAGCCCAGAGTTGAAGCTGAAACGTTGGAGGACTCTATGGGAATCCTGATTTGGCTGATCGTAGGTGGCGTCGTGGGTTGGCTAGCCAGCATCATCATGCGTACCGACGGCCAACAAGGCATCCTGCTGAACGTGATCGTCGGCATCGTGGGTGCGTTGCTAGCCGGGTTCATCATCTCGCCGTTAGTCGGTGTGGGTACCATCAATGAGGGCGTCACTATCGGGACGTTCCTGGTATCCCTGGTCGGCGCGATCATTCTGCTGGCCATCGTGAATCTCTTCCGGCGCGGCAGCGTGCGGTAAGCGAATCTCACAAGGACGAAAAAAGCCCGCCTCGCGCGGGCTTTTTTCTACGTGACTTTTGCTGGGCTCACGTTGCGAAGCCCCGCTTGCGCAGCAACGCATCGACCCGCGGATCGCGGCCGCGAAAGCTGCGATACGCCTCTGCGGGATCGATGGTGTTCCCGAGCGACAGGATGTGCTCGAGCCGAGTGGCTACTTCCCTGTCGTACGGTCCCGCCGCTTCGGTGAATGCTTCCCATGCGTCCGCGGTGATCGTGTCCGCCCACAAATAACTGTAGTAACCGGCGGAGTAGCCGTCGCCTGAGAAGACGTGTGCGAACTGCGGCGTGCGATGGCGCATGACGATTTCTCTCGGCATGCCGAGGGCCTGCAGCGTTGCACGTTCGAACGCTCTCGGTTCTATGGGCTGATCGCCCGCCAGATGCAGCTTCATATCGACGAGGGCGCTCGACAGATACTCCACCGTTGCAAAACCCTGGTTGAACGTGCGTGCGCGCTCGATCTTCGCGACGAGCTCCGCGGGCATGGGCTCGTTCGTTCGATAGTGGCGTGCGAAGCGATTGAGAACTTCCGGTGTGAGCAGCCAATGCTCGAACAGCTGCGAAGGAAACTCGACGTAGTCGCGCGCCACGTTCGTGCCCGAAAGAGAGGGGTAGGTCACGCTGGACAGCAGACCATGTAGCGCGTGGCCGAATTCATGGAAGAGCGTGACGGCGTCGTCCCAGCTCACGAGCGTCGCGTGGCCCGAGGGTGCTTTCACGAAGTTCGCGTTGTTCGAGACGATCGTCGTGACCTCGCCATCCATGCGCTCCTGGTTTCGATACTCGTTCATCCACGCGCCCGATTGCTTGCCCGGCCGGGCGTATGGATCGAAGTACCACAGTCCGACGTGCTGACCCTGTGCATCGCTCACCTGCCACACGCGGACGTCACCGTGATACGTGGGTACCTCATCAGACGGCACGGACGTGAATTGCAGGCCAAAAAGCTTGCGGGCAACGTGGAACATGCTCTCGCGCAGTTGCTCCAGCTGCAGATACGGCTTTAGCTCGTTCGCATCCAGCGCGTATCTCGCCTTGCGTACTTTCTCGGCGTAGAAACGATAGTCCCAAGGCGCGATCTCATCGTTGAAGCCTTCAGCGCGCGCGAGTGCCTGCATGTCCGCAACTTCCTCGTGAACGCGCGCCACGGCTTGCGGCCATACTGCCTCCATCAGTTCCAATGCACGTGCGGGCGTCTTTGCCATCGAGTTCTCGAGGCGCCAATGCGCATGAGTCGGAAATCCGAGGAGCTTGGCGCGTTCGGCGCGCAGCTGCAGCACCTCGATGATGAGGACGTTCGTGTCGCGCTCATCGCCGTCATCGCCGCGCCCGACGAACATCGACCATACCTTCTGCCGCAACTCGCGCCGAGTGGAGTAGGTGAGGAACGGCTCGACGCAGGAGCGAGTATTCGCGATGAGCCACTTGCCGGTATGGCCTCGTCGCTCGGCTTCCGCTTGCGCGCCAGCGCGATCCGATTCAGGTAATCCCGCCAGAGCTTCTTGCTGTTCCAACAGCAAGTACCGATTCTCCTCGTCCGCGAGGATGTTCTGATTGAACTGCGTAAAGAGCATCGCCAGTCGCTCATTGATTTGAGACAGCCGCTGCTTGGCCGCGTTATCGAGCCGGGCACCCGCGCGCACGAAATTGGTGTAGTACAGCCATGCGAGGCGCTGTTGTTCGGGGTGCAGGCGCTCGCGTGCTTCATA
>CBJNAT010000534.1:0-3068 GCA_966434585.1 uncultured Gammaproteobacteria bacterium
GCCGTCCGTCTCGATATCGAAGGAGAGGACGCGCGGCAGGACCTGAACATCGGCCGGTCGCAGCACCGGGTTATCGAAGATCCAGCGCAGGCCGTCTCCGCCCGCCGCGGCCTCGCCTTCGATCTCGCAACCACCCTGGACACCGCGCTCGATGAGATAGCGAATGGCAAACCGAACGTCAGCTTCGAAGGTCTCGATACCGGCATCCTGGAGTCGGTCTCGCAATGCGGGCACATCGCCGGGCACTTCCACTTCGATGCGACTGACGGCAGCACCATCGAACGAGTGGCGATCGGTGGCCACCGCTTCACGACCGAGCAGCGTGCGACTGCGCTGCGCATCTGCCGTACGAACGTAGAAGTGCGGGCGCGGACGATCATCGCGGACCAGGAACGTACTGCCATCCTCCAGTCTCCCGTACACATGAACGACGGGCACACGACCGCCCGCCGCATCGGTGACGATGCGATAGCTGCTCTGGAGGATGAAGCCGCGGGCGATCATTGGCCGGATCAATCAACGTCGAACGCTGGGACTCGAGCGCGTCGGATCTGCGAAATGTGTCATAGACGGTGCTGAGCGCGCACGGTTCCATTCGCGCCCATCGTACCTTCATTCATCGACACTCATTGATCTAAGGGGAGACCGCGATGATTGCTTGGCGCGAGAAGTTCCTTGCCTTCGCCATTCACTTCTTGCTGACACTGGCGCTCGCCGTCTGCGCAGCCGGGTTGATCTTCTTCGTGTGGTTCCCGCAGCCGTTCGACGAGATGCTGGGCGGCACGAAACTCTTTTTGCTCGTAGTGGGCTGCGATCTGGCACTCGGACCGCTCATCTCGCTCGTGATCTACAACAGCCGAAAGTCGCGCAAGGAGCTCGTGACGGACTACGCCGTCGTCGGCATCGTGCAGTTGGCCGCACTCGTGTATGGCGTATGGGCAGTCGCGAGCTCACGACCGGTGTACGTGGCCTTCATCAAGGATCGTTTCGAAGTCATCGCCGCGAATGAAATCGAGCCCGCCGACGTTGCTGCAGCGAAGGCGCCTTATGACGTGCTGCCGAAGTGGGGACCCGAGCTCGTCGCGACCCGCAACGCGGCAGATGGTGAGGAGCAACAGAAGCTGCTGTTTCTAGGCCTCGCCGGCAAAGAAGCCTCGGCGATGCCCGCGTACTACGTGCCTTTCGACTCGATGCGCGAGCCGATCCTGCAGCACGCCAAACCGCTCGATGAGCTGATGAAGAAACACCCGGATGCTCAGGCGCTCGTGGATGCGGCAGAGTTGCCGGACGCAGCCAGACTGCGATGGCTACCGGTTAAACATCGTCGCGGCTTTTGGACTGCACTTCTGGATCTACAAACCGCGAAGCCTGTCGCTTACATCGCGATCGACCCTTACTGATCGTCGAACAAGTCGGTGAACTCGGGCTCGACCTGCGTCCCCTCGAGCTCCGGAAAAACGCGCCGGCCCGCTTCGAACTCGCGGCGTCTGCCTTCGCAATCGCGCATCGCGGCGGCCAGCGCAGCGTTCATTTCATAAGCCCACGTGTCGAAGCCCGCATCGGTCAGCGCCTGCGAGAACGCATCGACGTGTGCGCGGCCCCGCTGATAGACGAGCGGTGCGAATTCGGGATCGATGTCGAGATTATCGGGCTGCTCGTAGGAGCGCTGGCATCCGGCAGCGTCGGTCGCGTGATAGTTCCGACATGTCTGCGGACGCACGGGATAGATCATGCAACGGCCTGCGGCCAGGAACGGGCACTTGATATTGCGGCGCGCCCGCTCATCCTCGGTGAGTCGACTGAGCAACGCGCTGTTCGCCTGCACTTCGCTGGCTACTCTTTCTCGCTCCTCGCCTGAGAGCTCGCGCGCCATGTAGTCGAGGATGCGAAAAACCTCCACAGGTCGCACATCGACACTGTAGTAACAGCACCAGAAACATCCGGCCTTGCACGCAAGCGTGGCTGCGTCGGGCGCAGCCGCCAACCGTGCGTCGTGCCGTTGCTGCGAACGACCGAGCGCCTCGTGCACACCAACACTCGCGATGTCCGTACGCGTAGTGTCGCGTTCGCGCGCCGTGAGTTCGCGGATCGAGGCGATATCGATTTCGATATCCATGTTCTTGAAAGCGGGCTCTTGAATGCGGCTGGCCGAGTTGGAATTCTACGGCACCCCATCGCACTCAAGGCAGCCATGAAGATCTATTCCTGGAACGTCAACGGCATCCGGGCCGTGCTGAAGAAGCAGCTCTTTCAGCCATTCCTGGAGCAGCACCAGCCCGACATTCTGTGTCTGCAGGAGACGAAGGCCGAACGCGGACAGATCGAGATCGATCTGCCGGGCTACTGCGAATACTGGAACTCGGCGGTGAAGAAGGGCTACTCGGGCACGGCCATCTTCGCGAAACAGGAGCCGCTGGCGGTCGTGAACGGCTTTCCGCAGGCGTTCGCCAACCGTTTCAAGTTCGCGGATGAACTGCAGCGGGACGCCGCTGAGGAAGGCCGCGTCATCACGGCAGAATTCGAGAAGTTCTACGTCGTGACGGTGTACACACCGAACGCGAAGGACGATCTAAGCCGCCTGCCGCTGCGGTTCGAGCACTGGGATCCGGCGTTTCTCGCTTACTGCAAACAATTGGAGAAGAAGAAGCCCATCGTGTTCTGTGGCGACCTCAATGTCGCGCATACCGAATTGGACCTTGCCCACCCGAAACCGAACCGCGGCAAGAAAGGCTTCACCGACGAGGAGCGCAAAGGCTTTCAGAACTTCATCGATGCCGGTTTCGTCGACACGTTCCGCCTGTTCAAACAAGGCAACGGCTACTACACCTGGTGGAGCGCCTTCTCCAACGCCCGGGCCCGAAACGTCGGATGGAGAATCGATTACGTGCTGGTGTCGCAAGCGCTGCGGCCGGCGGTGAAGGCGGCAGAGATCCATCCGGAGGTCATGGGCAGCGATCACTGTCCGGTGAGTGTGGTGCTGGAGATCTAGTCTGCTAGTCGGCTAGTCGGCTAGCCAGAGTGAGAGGCCCCTCTTTTCTGGCTAGCAAGCTAGCCGACTAGCTGACTAG
>CBJNAT010000535.1:0-3068 GCA_966434585.1 uncultured Gammaproteobacteria bacterium
GCGACAAGATCCGGCGTGTCATCGACCACTTCGGTCTCGATCCGCACAGCCACGACGGCAAGGCTGTGCTGCATGTACTCGAGAATTATCCCCGCGACGAGCTGTTCCACGCGGGACCGGCGGACCTGATCCGCACGGTCCGCGGCGTCGTCAATCTGTACGAGCGCCATCGCGTGCGGCTGTTCCTGCGTCGCGACCCGATCGGGCATTTCTACTCGTGTCTGATCTACGTGCCGCGCGACCGCTACAACACACAAGTACGCGAACGGATCGAACAGATCATCCGGCGCGAACTGCAGGCCACCGACCTCGAAGCACAGGTGCAGCTCTCGGAATCGAACCTGGCGCGTGTTCATGTCATCGCGCGTGTGCAAGGGCAGACGCCCCAGCCCGATCAAGCTTCGCTCGAACAGGCGATCGCCGCGGCGGCACGCACGTGGGACGATCGCATGCGGCAGGCCGCCATGGCACGACATGGGACAACGGAAGGGACAGCCCTCGCGAAGCTGTATGAGAACGCCTTCCCTGCCGCTTACGAAGAAGAAGTCTCGCCTGACGACGCACTAGCGGACATCGCTGAGATCGAGCACCTACGCAGCGACGCCGATGCGCTCGCCATGCGACTGATTCCCGGTGAGGCGGGCCGTTTGCACCTGCGGCTGTTCCGCTCGGCGGCGCCCATCACGCTGTCGGACGCACTGCCTGTGCTGGAGAACCTCGGCTTCGTCGTGCTCACGGAGCGGCCTTACCGCATCAAGCTGAGCGGCACTCGGCCCGTGTGGTTGCAGGAATTCGAGATGCAGTCACGTGAGCCTCGGCCCGCACCGAGCGTCAGCAACCACCGAGCGCGAGTCGCGCCGACACCGCCGCGCGATGAGGCATTCGCGGCACGCTTCATCGAAGCTTTCGCAGCTATCTGGCGCGGTGCGGCGGAGAACGACGGCTTCAATCGCCTGATCTTGCTCTCTGGTTTGGAGTGGCGAGAGGCCATGGTGCTGCGTGCGTACTGCCGCTATCTGCTGCAAACCGGGATCGCCTTCAGTCAGGCGTACATGGAACAGGTCCTTGCATCGAACGCGCCGATCGCAGCGCTGCTGTGGCGCTTGTTCGAAGTTCAGTTCGACCCCGCGAAAGAAACTCGGACGCGGAAGCGGGACATCGAGCGGATCAGCGAGCAGTTGCGTCAGTCGCTCGACGCCGTTGCCAGCCTGGACGAAGATCGCATTCTGAGACGGTTCGCCAACGCCATCGAGTCGAGCACGCGTACGAACTACTACCAAGTCGACGAGCAAGGCCAACCGAAGCGACGCCTCGTCATCAAGTTCGATCCGCGCCGCATGCCGGAGGTGCCGCAACCCCGCCCTTTCGCAGAGATCCTGGTTTATTCGCCGCGAGTCGAAGGCGTGCACCTGCGCATGGGCAAGGTGGCACGCGGCGGTATCCGTTGGTCGGATCGCCGTGAGGACTTCCGCACCGAGATTCTTGGCCTGATGAAGGCACAGAACGTGAAGAACACGGTGATCGTGCCGGTCGGTGCGAAGGGCGGCTTCGTCGTCAAACGCTTGCCGCAGCAGGCGAGCCGTGAGGACATCCAGCGCGAAGTCGTTGCCTGCTACCGCAGCTTCATCAGCGGTCTGCTCGATGTCACGGACAATCTCGTGAAGGACCGCATCGTGCCGCCGCCGCAGGTGGTCCGTCGCGATGACGACGATCCTTATCTCGTGGTCGCCGCCGACAAGGGCACTGCGACCTTCTCCGACATCGCGAATCGCGTGGCCGCGGAGTATGGCTTCTGGCTGGGCGATGCCTTTGCGTCAGGGGGTTCCGCTGGCTACGACCACAAGAAGATCGGCATCACGGCTCGCGGCGCGTGGGAATGCGTCAAGCGTCACTTCCGAGAAATGAGTATCGATGTGCAGACCCAAGCATTCACCGCGATCGGTATCGGCGACATGTCAGGCGATGTGTTCGGCAATGGCATGCTGCAGTCGAAAGAGATCCGCTTGCAGGCTGCCTTCGACCACCGCCACATCTTTCTCGATCCGAATCCGGATGCTGCGCGCAGCTTCGCCGAGCGCGAGCGGCTGTTCGCGCTGCCCCGCTCTAGCTGGGACGACTACGACCGCAAGCTCATCTCGCGAGGTGGCGGTGTCTTCGCGCGTACGGCCAAGTCCATCCGGCTCGCGCCAGAAGCGCAGACGATGTTGGGCTTGACCGTGGCCGAGATCGCACCGGTCGAGTTGATACGCGCGGTGCTACGCATGCCTGTCGACTTGCTGTGGAATGGCGGCATCGGCACGTATGTGAAAGCGAGCGAGGAGTCGCATGCGGAGGTCGGCGATCGGGCGAACGATGCCGTGCGCGTCAACGGTAACGAATTGCGTTGCAAGGTCGTCGGTGAAGGCGGCAATCTGGGCTTGTCGCAGCGAGGGCGCGTGGAGTACGCGCTCAATGGCGGCCGCCTCAACACCGATTTCGTCGACAACTCGGCCGGCGTCGACTGTTCGGACCACGAGGTGAACATCAAGATTCTCGCGAATCTCGCGTGCGATCGCGGCCTCACACGTGCGCAGCGGGACAAGCTGCTCGGCGCCATGACGGACGATGTCGCCGCACTGGTATTGCGCGACAACTATCTACAAAGCCAAGCGCTGTCGCTGATGGAAGCGCGCGCGGCGGATGACTTGGAAGAACATGCGCATCTCATCCGTTCTTTCGAGTTGAGCGGCCATCTCGATCGCGCGCTGGAGTTTCTGCCGGATGCCGAAGCCCTCGCTGAGCGCGGGAAGGCGCGCCGCGGCTTGACCCGCCCGGAGCTCTCGGTTCTGTTGGCCTACGGCAAGATGGCGCTCTATAGCCGGCTCATCGATTCCGATGTGCCCGAAGATCCATACTTGAGTCACGAGCTCGAACGCTATTTTCCGCCACAGCTCACGCAGCGCTATTCGCGACTCTCGAGCAAGCATCGGTTGCGTCGCGAGATCATCGCGACCGCGACGACCAACAGCCTCGTGAACCGCATGGGCCCGGCATTCGCGCGTCGAGTGCAGGAGGACACGGGCGTGCCA
>CBJNAT010000536.1:0-3063 GCA_966434585.1 uncultured Gammaproteobacteria bacterium
TACCGCAAGCCTGCATTGCCGCAGGCAGTCATTACATCGACATCGCCGACGCGCGGCGCTTCGTGTGCGACATCGTGAAGCTCCATCCCGCGGCGTTAACTCGCGACGTCCTGGTATTGAGCGGCGCGAGCTCTGTGCCGACGTTGTCTTCCGCTGTCGTGAATGAGTTCCTGCCGCACTTCTCGCAACTCGAATCCATAGACCATGGAATCTGCGCATCGGAGCGATTGCCGGGGCGTGCCACCGTGGAGGCTGTGCTTAGTTATTGCGGTGCGCCGTTTCCGCAGTGGCGAGGGGGCGAATGGCACGCAAGTTATGGTTGGCAGGAGATGCGGCGTGTGTCACTGCCTGCGCCTTTGCAGCCCCGATGGGTTGCCAACTGCGACGTGCCGGATCTCGAACTATTTCCGCGGGCATATCCGGGTGTGCTGCGTGTGCAATTTCAGGCGGGCCTAGGCTTGGCGCTGACCCAATGGGGCTTGTGGAGCCTCGCTTCGTTGCGCAGGACGCGCCTGCTGCCCAGTCTCGAACGCTGGGCTGCGCCCTTGCACCGCAGCGGACAAATGCTGGAGCGCTACGGCGATGGAGTCAGCGGGATGTATGTTCACCTCCGAGGGCGAGATCACGAGCAGCAAGCAATCGAGTGGCGCTGGTATCTCGTCGTGGCGAACAACGAGGGACCCAATATTCCTTGTCTCGCAGCGGTCGCTCTAGTGCGAAAACTCCTCAAGGGTCAACTGCGACAGCGCGGTGCGATGCCTGCGGTGGGCGTTCTCGCGCTTTCCGAATATCTCGCCGAGTTGGGCGACATACCACATCGCGTGATTAGTCGTTCATCGAGTTGACCGCGATTCCACGAGTGCACGCACCGTGCGGCAAACCTCCTCGACACCCGGTGTGGTGTCTATCGCGACGGCTTCGGGCGTGGGCTGCAGGGTCGTTAGCTGAGTGGGCAGCATGCCCGGCTTCATGAAGTGTTGTCCGCGTCGCTCGAGGCGCTCTGAGATCAAGATCGGATTGGCAGTGAGGTGGATGAAGCACACGGGGCGGCGCGATTGCGCTTTGATCTTCGTGCGCACGAATTCGGTCAGTGCGGAGCAGGCGACGATCACGTTTGCTTCGGGGCGATCGTTCGCGGCTGTCATCAAAGCGTCGATCCAGGCGATGCGGTCGTTGTCTTCGAGGGGCGTGCCGCTCGCCATCTTCTGTACGTTCGCCGCAGGGTGATAGTCATCGCCTTCGATGAAGGGAATGGCGAGGTCATCGGCGACGCACTGGCCGATCGTGCTCTTCCCCGATCCTGAGACACCCATGAGGATGAATGCGGTCACTGCGGCAGCCAGCAGGCGATACGGCACTTACCGCTGGTGCAACACGGGCGCCTCGAATCACTCAGCGGCTTTCTTGAAATCGCTCGGTACTTCAAAGGCTTGCGGGCTCACCGGCGCACGCGAGACGGAGATGAGCTCGCTCGTGATCGTCATCACCGGAATCAAGCCGTTGGGCATTGTCGTTGCAGGTGCGCTCGCGGCTGCCTCGGCTGGCTTGTCTTTCTTCTTGAAGAGCCCGCCGATCGCGCCGCCGAGCTGACCGGCGATGCCGCCAGCCCCCGCTGAAGGCTGGTCGGCTTGCGCTTGTTTGGCATCCTGACATTGCGGGCCGCCCATGCCAAAACCGAAAGAGGACTTCACGGGATAGCCCTTCACGTCCTTGAGCTTCTCCCCAAGCTCGCGCCACATGTCTTTGTAGCGGCCGAACATCGCTTCGGCTCGTTCGGAGAAATCGCGGGATGCTGCGGCGGTGAAGCCCATCTTTTCGGCGTACGCGCGCTGATAGGCGATGGCTTCGCTATCGCCCTCGAAATCCGGCGCCACCCACTGGTCCAGCGTCAAACCAAAATCACAGACCTGATCGGTGTTCTTCACCTTGCACGACTGTACGGCGCTGACGACTACGCGTTCGGCGGCAAAGCCCGCGATGCTGTTCTTTTCGCCCGTGCGATTGACGTCGACTTTCGGCGGCAGCCACTCGCATTGGGATTCATCGACACCCGAGCTGGTCTGCTGCTGCTGGGCCTGCGCTTGACGCTGTTGCTCGAGCATCTTCTGCATTTGAGCGCGCTGCTCGGCGAGACTGATCTCCGTGTAGGTCTTCTTCTTCAGCTGCAGTTGATACACCTTGTCTTCATCCAGGCGCACGATTTCGGCCGTCGGGCCCCCGCGGTCGAACATCTTGACCAGGCGCGACTGCATCTGCAGATCGCTTTCCGTTCGTGCGCGGTTGCCGGAGATCGCGGTCAGCGTCTTGCCTTGCATGTTCGCCATGCTCATGAGGCCGCTGCCCTGCAGGCTCATGTGTTCTTCGATCGTGATGTCCGCGTGGGCACTCGCAAACACCATCAAGGCCGCGCCCGCATACGTGACTAAGCCAAATGATCGATTCATGGCAGCTCCCCCCTTGGAATGAGGCGTAGATGATAGTGCCGCCTACCCCAGCGAGAGAATGCCCAAACGAGCAGTGTTAGTTTCGCAATGCGCGCGCAGCGTCGCGCAATTTTTGCAAAGGCGGCGCAGCCTGCGGCGGCCCGTAACGATAGGCCAGGTAGAGATCGGCGAATGCCCGCAGTCGCGGCGCGAGCTCTGGCGCGGCGAGTGCCGTGCGCCGCAAATAATCCTGTGGACCTTCGTGCGGGGCGCGTTGACCGCTGCGTTTGGCAAGTCGACGGCAGAGCGCATCGTAGATCTTGACGGCCGCATCTGTCGGGTTCCGACCATACAGCCAGGTGAGATACACCGCGAGCGCAGCCAGCAATCCCACGATCGCGAACACAACCGTCAAACCGATCGTGCGCCAGTCGCTCGGATCGAGCCCCAGCTCGCGAAACAGCGAGCGCTGCAGATCGGCATCGTATTCGACGATCCGATCGTTCCAGAACGTGTTCACCGCATCCCACGTATTGCGCAGCTGCACGAGCAGCTCGCTGCGGCGGAGCAGTCGCCCAGGCACGGGCTCGCCCTCGCGCATCGCAAAATCGAGGCCGCGTTCGATGCGCTCTGGCGAGAC
>CBJNAT010000537.1:0-3059 GCA_966434585.1 uncultured Gammaproteobacteria bacterium
GGACCTGGGGCCTGGGCCAGAGAAGCATCGGCACTCTTGCCCAGACCCCACGCCCCAGGTCCCATACCCTCTTCCACCTGCACTTCCTCCGCCCCAATCACCGCTGCGCCATTCGCGAAAATCAGCGCACGCTGCATCACGTTATCGAGCTCGCGCACGTTGCCGGGCCACGTATGGGTCAACAGAGTTTGCGCAGCGTCCGCGCTCAAGGCCGGAATGCGATCGCCGGGGCGGCAATGGCTTGCCAGAAGCTGCATCGCGAGCGGCAGGATGTCCTCGCGCCGTGCACGTAAAGGGCTGAGCACCAGGGGGAATACGTTCAGCCGGTAATAAAGGTCGGCGCGGAAACGGCCTGCCGCCACCTCGGTGCGCAGCTGCCGGTTGGTCGTGGCGAGCATACGCACGTTCAACGCAATGGGCGTACGGCCACCGAGGCGCTCCACCTCTCGTTCCTGCAACACGCGCAAGAGCTTCGCCTGCAGGCCGAGTGGCATCTCCGTCACTTCGTCCAACAGCAGCGTGCCGTTCTGCGCTTGTTCGAACTTGCCCGGGTGCGCCTGGTGCGCGCCGGTGAACGCCCCACGCTCGTAGCCGAACAGCAGTGCCTCGAGCATGTTCTCGGGAATCGCCGCGCAATTCACGGCCACGAACGGCGCGCCGCTACGCGGCGAATGCGTGTGAATGTAGCGTGCGAGCACTTCCTTGCCGGAGCCGGATTCACCGCTGATGAGCACCGTGCAATCGCTGGCCGCGACGCGACGTGCCAGCTCGAACAAGCGGCGCGAAGCATCGGCGCAGGCGACGAAGTCGGTCGCCGGTTCACGCACGCGTTCGAACGCGGCGGCTTCAGCGGAACGACCCGCGGCGAACTCGTCGATCTCGATGTGCTCTTCCGGTTTCATGTCTCAACTGCGTGTGGCGCTCGATTGCGCGTCGCGTGAGTACCAGGAGCAAGTTCTATTCCACGGCGCTGCACACCGGGTTCCGTCGATCGGTCTTGAGTGGTCGATCACAACGAAGGGGGCCTGTGGAATCTGCGTCACACTCGGCTTGCGCACATGAACGTCAAAGTTCCGACGCGGCGGCGTCGGTAAGCATCTCGAACTTGCGCAGCTTCTCGACGAGCGTCGTGCGGCGCAGGTTCAACAGACGTGCGGCGTGCGCAACCGTGCCTTGCGTGCGCTCGAGCGCCTGACGAATCAATGTGCGCTCGATCGCGAAAAGGTGATTGCGAAGATCCAGACCTTCGGGAGGAAGCTGCGCGAGCACATCGGCATCCGTGTCAGTGGACTGTGTGAGCAGGCTCAGCGCTTCGACATCGTCCGACACTGCGCAAATCGGCGGCGGCAGATCGTATTGCGGTTCCTGGAAGACGCTCGCAAGTGCGGGCTCGAAAGTTTCCTCCATGTCGGTGGGCCGGTACTTGAGCGGCAAGTCTTCGATCTCGATGACCTTGTTCGGGCAGAGAATCGACAGCCGCTCGATGAGATTGCCCAGCTCACGCACATTACCCGGCCACGGATATCTCATGAGTGCGCGTAACGTCCGCTGCGACAGCTCGACACGCCCGCGTCCTTCGGATGCATTGAGTTCCGCGAAATCACGCACGAGCAGCGGCAGATCGTCGATGCGCGTGCGCAGCGCCGGCATCTCGATGGGGAACACGTTGAGGCGGTAGTAGAGATCCTCGCGGAAGGTGCCGCGCTCGATCGACTGTTCGAGGTTGCGGTGCGTCGCGGCGATGATGCGGACGTTGCAACGGATCGGCGAGTGATTACCCACACGTTCGAACACACGCTCTTGCAGTACGCGCAACAGCTTCACTTGCATCGGCAGACTCATGTCGCCGATCTCATCGAGGAACAGCGTGCCGCCTTCCGCGATCTCGAAGCGGCCCTTACGGGCGGTGACCGCCCCCGTGAATGCACCTTTTTCGTGACCGAAGAGCTCACTCCCCAGCAGTTCGGAGGGAATCGCGCCGCAATTGATCGCGACGAAAGGCCGCATGCGACGCGGGCTAGCATCGTGAATCGCACGCGCCGCGAGCTCCTTGCCGGTGCCCGACTCACCCAGGATCAAGACGCTCGAATCGTGCGCGGCGACCTGGCGGATCAGCTTGACCACATCGCGCACGCTCGAGGAAAGACCCGTGGGCAGACGCACTTCTTGCGTGGGCAGCGCCGTCGCGGGCGCTACCTTCAGCGCCTGCGCCAGCGCCGCGTACTTGAACGGCGGCGTGAGGCGCGTGATGCGGCCCGGTCCTGCGTAGCGGCTCAGCAGCTCGTAACTACCGCTATCGCCGTAAGCGATGACGGGCATATCGAGCAGCGGGCCGCGAAGCGCCGCGCCGAACTCCCGGTAATCGAAGCTCTCTTCGACAGCGCCGATCATCAGGGCCGGCGGCGTCCGTTGGCCCTGGATCATCGTGCGCATGAGCGCGCTGTTGTCGATCACGAGCGGCTGCACGTCGAGGAATCGCAACACAGCCGCGATCTCACCCGCTCGGCCACCGTTCTGGTCGAACACGATCACGCTGTGTGCGGCACTATGGACCGCACTGGGCGACAGCTCATCTCCGGCACTCACGAACTCATCGGCGGTGGTCATCATGGAACCACTCATCTCCGGCCTTGCGGCCTGTTGTTGTTGATGGAGCTGCATCCGCTCGGGTGCGAGCTTTGCCACGTGAACGCTGCTTCAGTGTTTCCCCCAATGTCTTGAAGACGACTAAGGGTTTCCCTCCTGCTGCGCTCGATCGCTCGTTCTCCTCTGAAGCAACGAACTGTTTCGCTCGCAACATTTGCAGTGCTCGCCGACATCGCAATGAGCTCGACTCGACAGATGCGAGCTGCATTCTGTGTGCACGTGTAAGTGTCGGTATCAGGCTGTCCCTGAATGCCTGACACACGTGACCGACTCGCCAAAATATTGGCGCGATGTTTAGGGGATTGGATGAAGCGCGTGCGTGTGGTTACGCGTTAACCGAAGTGCTTCGCGCGCGTTGAGAAAGCTTTCGCGCAAAATGTCGTGATGACAACCTCGCGCCGTTGCGAGTTTTG
>CBJNAT010000538.1:0-3056 GCA_966434585.1 uncultured Gammaproteobacteria bacterium
AGTTCATTGCAAACGAGGTCGAGCTGCTGCCCTTGAATGAAGTGCAAGGTCGTGTTGCCGTCACGCTCAACCTCGTCTATCCGCCGGGCATCGCCGTCATCGTTCCCGGTGAGCGCTACACCGAGCGGTGCAAGCCCATGATCGACTACTTCCAGATGTTCGAGGAGGGCTACGCACGCTTCCCCGGCTTCGCGAACGAGATCCAGGGTGTCTACGGCCAGCAGGTCGAGGGCCGCACGAAGTTGTTCACGTATGTCACGAAGGATTAGGAGAGGCTCATGATCGCCACTGGCGCGCCTGTTCTGCATCGCCGCGTTCTGATCGTCGACGATGAGCTACAAAATCCGACGACCGCCGGCGGGCGCAGTATGCGCACGCTCATCGAGGAGCTGCGCCAGCGAGATTGCGAAGTCGTCGAGGCGCTGTCCATCGAAGATGGCATCGCGACAGTGAGCTCCGATGCGAGCCTGCATTGCATCTTCGTGAACTGGAGCCTGGGTAAGAACGATCAACAGACGCATGCGCAGGCCACCACACTGCTGCGTCAGGTGCGCAACACCAACGCGAAGATTCCCGTGTTCCTCATGGCCGATCGGGCGGTGTCCGGGTCGATCACTGCAGAGGTAGGCACACTGGCCGACGAGCTCGTGTGGCTGCTCGGCGATACAGCGAGCTTCATCGCGGGGCGTGCGCGTGCGGCGATGGATCGCTATCTCGACCAATTGCTGCCGCCGTACGCCGCCGCCTTGATGCGTTACAACCGGGAGCGCGAGTACTCGTGGGCCGCCCCGGGGCATCAAGGTGGGGTTGCGTTCTTGAAGTCGCCCGTCGGGCGGCTGTTCTTCGACTACTACGGCGAGAACACGTTTCGCAGCGACATGGGTATCGAGCGAGGTGCGCTCGGCTCGCTGTTGGGCCACTCCGGACCGGTCGGTGCGAGCGAGCGCAATGCGGCGCGAATCTTCGGCGCGCAACGCAGCTACACGGTGCTGGGCGGCACTTCAGCGTCCAACCGCGCGATCATGTCCGCCTGTGTGGGCGACGGTGACATCATCCTTGCGGATCGCAACTGCCATAAGTCCATCGAACAGGGCCTTGCGCTGTGCGGGGGCATTCCCGTGTTCTTCAATCCCACCCGTAATCGCTTTGGCATCATCGGTCCAATACCGCCTGAACAGTTCTCCGCGAAGTCCATCGCGGAGCGCATCGCCGCCAATCCGCTGGCGAGCGCTGCGGCGAGCAAGCGGCCCGTGTATGCGGTGGTGACGAACTGCACGTACGACGGCATGTGCTACGACGCCGCTCGCGCACAGGATCTGCTCGGCGCGCACGTCGATCGCATTCACTTCGATGAAGCGTGGTACGGCTATGCCCGCTTCAACGAGATGTACAGGAATCGCTACGCCATGCGCGGCGATCCTGCGAAACATCCGCAGGACGGGCCGACGGTGTTCGCGACTCACTCGACGCACAAGCTGCTCGCGGCGCTCTCGCAGACGTCCTGGATCCACATTCGCGACGGTCGAGGCAGCATCGATCATGCGCGCTTCAACGAAGCGTATTGCACTCAGGCGTCCACATCGCCGCTGTATGCGCTGATCGCGTCCAACGACATCGCTGCCGCCATGATGGACGGGCCCGGTGGACACGCGCTGACGCAGGAGTGCATCGACGAAGCGGTGGCGTGCCGTCTCGCGCTCGCGCGCGTGCGGCAGGAGTTTGCCGCGAAGGGTGAGTGGTTCTTCGGCCCGTGGAATGCGAAGACCGTGGCGGACGGCAAGTCAGGCAAGCGAATCGCGTTCGAGCGCGCCTCTGCCGAGAAGCTTGCGACGGACCCCACCTGCTGGGTGCTCGAGCCGGGCGAGCGCTGGCACGGCTTCGAAGAAGTCGCGCGCGACTGGTGCATGCTCGATCCGATCAAGCTCGGTGTGATGTGCCCAGGCATGAACGATGACGGCAGCCTCGCCGAGTGGGGCATTCCAGGCGATCTGGTCACGGCCTATCTCGGACGCGTCGGCATCGTGCCGTCGCGTACCACCGATCACATGGTGCTGTTCCTGTTCTCGATGGGCGTCACCAAGGGCAAGTGGGGAAGTCTCATCGCCACGTTGCTCGATTTCCGCGCCGACTACGAGCGCAATGCCCCGCTCGAGCAGGTGGTGCCCAACGTCGTAGCTGCGGCGCCGCAGCGATATGCGGGCATGGGCCTCAAGGATCTCGGCAACGAGATGTGGGCGCAAATGCGTTCGACGAGCCAAAGCAAGTGGCAAGCTCAGGCGTATGCACAGCTGCCTACGCCGCGCATCACGCCGCGTCGTGCATTCCAGCAGTTGATGGCTGGTCATGCGGAGAAGCTGCCGCTGGACGAGCTTGCAGGACGCACCGTCGGGGTCGGGGTCATCCCGTATCCACCCGGTATTCCGATCGTGATGCCGGGCGAGAATCTCGGTGCAGCCGATGGGCCATGGCTCACGTATCTGCGCCTGCTGCAACAATGGGGGCACACGTTCCCGGGATTTGCCAAAGAGGTCGAAGGCGCCGAGGAGATCGACGGGAAGTACCACGTGTACTGCTTGAAGAGCTGACGGATGCAATGTGTACCGGTAGGTACTTCGGCCTTCGCGATCTGCACGCACTCGCAATGGTCGTACTCGCAAGCGCGCGACAGTATGACTGCCGTGACTGTGAGGAGGAGCCGATGAGCTTCGTTAGCTCCAGGGCCTGCGCGCTGGGCCTCGTGCTCGCCGGTCTCATTGCATGTGCCGCGGGACCGCAGTTTCGCTACAACGTCGACCCGTCCGCCGACCTGCGCGCCTATCGCACCTTCGGTTTCCTCGATGAGCGCGAGCACTCCATGGTTCCCTACCAATCCGTTGCGCACCGACACTTGAAGGCAGCGATCCGACGTGAGCTGCAGGCGCGCGGTCTTACGCCCTCCAGGGATCCGGAGCTGCTCGTCAACATTCATCTGCAGCGCAAAGACGATGCAGCACGCACATCGTCCGACTACTACGACTACCGCAAAGGGCAGTACGCGTGGGGCGATGGCGTGCAAG
>CBJNAT010000539.1:0-3055 GCA_966434585.1 uncultured Gammaproteobacteria bacterium
AGCGGGTGTTCGAAGAGTTCTATCAACTACAGAATCCGGAGCGCGATCGCAAACGCGGGTTGGGGTTGGGGCTGGCGACCGTCCGACGCTTAGCGGATCTGCTCGGCCATCCAATCGAGTTGCGCTCGGAAGTCGGTCGCGGCACACGTTTCCGCATCCGCGTGCCGCTCGCTGCGAACCAGCGCACTCAGGCGGCGGCCACGCTGGAACAGAAAGTCCCGAATCTGCTGCGCGACAAGACCATTCTCGTCATCGACGATGAAGCCTCCGTGCGCCTCGGGATGCAAAGTCTGCTCGAGAGCTGGGGCTGTCGTTGCATCACCGCCGCCGATGCCACCGAAGCGCTGCGCAACGCCCAGGGACGAGCACCCGACTTCATCCTTGCGGACCTTCGCTTGCGCGCAGAGGCGAGCGGTATCGATGCGATCCACTCGCTGCGTGCCGCGCTCGGTCGCGGCATCCCGGCAGTGCTCATCTCAGGCGACACGGCCTCTGAACAGTTGCGCAAAGTGAGCGCGGCCGGGCTCACGCTGATGCACAAGCCGTTGAAAGCGGTGCGCTTGCGTGCGCTGCTCAATCACGAGTTTGCGAGGCGCGAGGAGATGAGGAAGGCGCAGTAGCAGGTAACAGTCGGCTAGCTTGCTAGTCGGCTAGCCAGAGGAGCCCTCTTTTCTGGCTAGCAGACTAGCCGACTAGCTAGCCGCCCCCGCAGACTAGCCGACTTGCCTCTCGTATCCTTCGCGGCATGAGACCTCCGCGCAAACAAACACCACCTCTGCCGACGCCTGCTCCCACCGGCATCCGCCTCCAGAAGGCGCTCGCCGATGCCGGCGTCGGCGCACGCCGCGACTGCGAGGAGATGATTGCGGCAGGCCGCGTCAAGGTGAATGGCAAGGTTGTGAAGGCGCTGCCCCATTTCGTCGATCCGGAGCGCGACCTGATCGAGCTCGATCACGAGATCGTCAAGATGCAGCCGCAAACAGCTCGGCCGATGGAGGAGTCGTTCAAATATGTGCTGCTCAACAAGCCCAAGAACGTCATCACCACCACCCGCGATGAGCTCGGCCGGCGCGATGTGCTGAGCTTGTTACCGCCCGCGTTGCGTGGCCCGCAGCGACTGTATCCCGTGGGTCGTCTGGATGGGGATTCCACAGGTCTACTGCTGCTGACCAACGATGGCGATCTCGCACATCGACTGAGCCATCCGAGCTTCGGAGTGACGAAGGAGTATCGCGTGCTGGTCGCGGGGCTCGCCGACGACGAGCAACTGAAAGTGCTCAAACGGGGTCTGTATCTGATCCAGTCGAATGCGGAAGGCGAACGTACCAGCAAGCGCGCTTCGCTCGAATCGGTACGCATTCTGAAACGCTTCGTCGATCGCAATCGCGGCGATCGCACGCTGCTCTCGGTCACGTTACGCGAAGGACAGAACCGAGAGATCCGCCGCCTACTCGCGCGTGTCGGTTTGAAAGTGCGCGAGCTCGAGCGGGTTGCGATCGGCCCTTTGCGCAATCCGGGACTTAGACCTGGAGAGGCCAAGTTGCTCGGCAAGCGTGATGTCGAGCGGCTGCGCGCAGCGACGCTGGATCAAGCGTGAAGCGTGAGGGGGTAGTTCCGTTCGTCCTGAGCCTGTCGAAGGACTCCTACGTTGCACGCTAAGAGCCCTTCGACAGGCTCAGGGTGAACGGAAGGTGTTCTGCTCTTCCCTCAAGCCTCACCCCTTGCGCCTCATCGGCCTGATCAACGCCTCCTGCGCGAGCGAAGCAACCAGCTTCAGCTTCCGATCGTAGATCTGCGCTCGTAACAACCCGCGCCCGCCCGCCGCAAACGGGCTGTCGACTTCCAGCAGTACCCATTCATCGAGCCGCGGCACCCGGTGGAACCACATCGCATGGTCTAGGCTCGCGAGCATCACGTCTTCGTTCAAGACTGTGTCGACATGCTGAAGGGTGGCCACAGCGGCGGTGCGCCAGTCGGAGATGTAGGCGAGTCCTGCGTACTGCGTGATCGGATCGTTGGAAATGGGGCTACGCAGCCGCAACCACATGAGCGCTCGCGAGCTGGCTGCCTTGCGCAGAAAGAGGTCCTCGAACTTCACCGGCTTGGTTTCGAGCATGAGGCTCTCGGCTATGCGCTCCGTGACGACCGGTGGTAGACGATCGCCGTATCTAGCGACGATATCCTGGAAACTGAGCAACGCCTCGGGTTCGGGGACTGGCTCGCGCAACGGCTGTTCATGGTCGAAACCCGGCTCTTCGCGATGGAAGGACACTTCCATCGAAAAAATCGTGCGGGCCTTCTGCCGAGCGACGACGCGGCGGGTCGTGAAACTGCCGCCATCGCGCGTGAACTCGACGTCGTAGATCACAGGCACATCGACCGAGCCAGGGAGCAGAAAGTAGCCGTGCAATGAGTGTGGCCGGCGGCCTTCGACCGTCATCGCCGCAGCGCGCAGGCTCTGCCCGAGAATCTGGCCGCCGAAGATCGAGCCATTGATGTTGCGCTGACTGACACGACTGCGAAACAGATTGAGATCGAGCTGCTCCAGCTGCAGCAGTTCATCGACGGGTGGAAAAGTCATTGGCTCGGCGATCTTCATGGCGATCTTCATAGGGCAGGATTGACAGGATTAACAGGATTTACAGGATTGTGAGACTCAGAACATCGTCGTCCTGAGTTCCGGCTTTTCATCCCATAATCCTGTTAATCCTGTCCGATTCTTCCGAACGCGGTGGACGGCTAACCTTAGTGCCATGCTACCTGTCCTCGCCACATCGAACCTACCTGTTGCAGCGGCGCTGCCAGAACTGCTGCGAGCATTGGATGCTCGGCCGAACGTGGTGCTGCAGGCCCCGCCCGGTGCCGGCAAATCGACTCTCGTACCGCTCGCATTGCTCGATGCACCTTGGCGCAAGGGTCGCAAGGTCCTCATGCTCGAACCGCGTCGGCTCGCCGCACGCGCCGTTGCCACGCGTATGTCGCACCTGCTCGGCGAGCGCGTCGGTCATACGGTCGGCTTTCGCGCGCGGCTGGAAAGCCGAGTGAGTGCCGCGCC
>CBJNAT010000540.1:0-3053 GCA_966434585.1 uncultured Gammaproteobacteria bacterium
CCGCTGGCAGTGGCCACAGGCTTCGGCACTGGCTTTTGGAGCCTCATCACCTTCACGATGCAGATGTGCTTCGTGTTCATCGGCGGTTACGCGTTAGCGAGCTCTCCGCCCGCGGCCGCACTCGTGCGGTGGCTCGCGAAGCGTCCGCGTACGGGCAGGGGTGCCGTCTGTTGGATTGCGCTCGTGAGCATGCTGCTGTCGCTGCTGCATTGGGCGCTCAGCGTCATCGTCGGCAGCCTGCTCGTGCGCGAACTCGCCGCGCGCACCGAATTGAAAATGGACTATCGCGCAGCGGCTGCGGCGGCATATCTCGGCCTGGGCTCCGTTTGGGCGATGGGTTTGTCCTCGTCCGCTGCGCAGCTGCAGGCGAATCCGGCCAGCATGCCGCCTGGCTTGTTGCCGATCAGCGGTGTGCTCCCGTTTACCGAGACGATCTTCCTGTGGCAATCCATCGTGTTGACCGTCGTGATCGTCCTCATGTCGCTGGCCATCGTCTGGTTCACTGCCCCCCCACCGGATACCGCGCGCACGGCGGCCGCCTTCGATGTGCCCGCGCTGGAGGCGCGCGGCAATGGCAGGCCCTCGCGTCCGGGCGAATGGCTCGAGTACACACCGATTCTGAGCGTACTGATCGGGTTGCTTGGAATTGGCTTCCTCGTGAACGAGTTCGCGACGAAGGGGCCGGCCAAGGCAATTGCGAATCTCAACACGTACAACCTTTTGTTTCTGATCGTCGCAATGTTGCTGTGCTGGCGACTGCGATCATTTCTCGATGCGGCGACGCGCGCCGTGCCGCTCGTATCGGGTGTGCTCATTCAATATCCACTGTACGGCGGACTCGCTGCGATGATGACCGCGGTGCCCGGTAGCGATGGTCAACCTCTCGCACATCATCTCGCTCTGTTCTTCGCGAATGCGATGAACCAGCAGACCTTTCCCGTGTTCATCGGCATCTACTCCGCCGTGCTCGGGTTCTTCGTGCCCTCGGGCGGCGGCAAGTGGATCATCGAGGCACCGTACGTCATGCAGTCCGCGAACGATCTGCAGGTGCATCTCGGCTGGGCCGTGCAGGTCTACAACGCAGCCGAAGCGTTACCGAATCTGATCAACCCGTTCTGGATGCTGCCGCTGCTTGGATTACTCGGGGTCAAGGCGCGCGATGTCATCGGCTTCACGATCGTGCAGTTCATCGTGCACGTGCCGGTGGTGTTGGTGCTGCTCTGGCTGTTCGGGTTGACGCTGACGTATGAGCCGCCGGTGATGCCGAGCTAGTCGGCTAGTCGGCTAGTCAGCTAGTCGGCTAGCCAGAATAAGAACTCTTCTCTGGCTAGCCGACTAGCCGACTAGCAAGCTGTCGCTAGCTGCGACCCAGAAACCTCCCCAACATCTCCGCCAACGCCACGCGCTCGACGGGTTTCGTGAGATACCCGTCCATCCCCGCTTCGAAGCATGGATCGGAGGCGCCCTTCATCGCGTGTGCTGTCACGGCGATGATCGGTGTGCGTCGTTGGCTGTGCCGCTCTGCCTCGCGGATCGCGCGGGTGGCCTGATAACCATCGAGCACTGGCATTTGGCAATCCATCAAGATGATGTCGAAGGAATGCGCCCGGCAAGCCTCGATGGCGAGCACGCGTGCGCCCGCGATGGCTGTGTTCTGGAGGTGGTCTGCAGGCTGCTCGAGAACCCCGGCGCTCGGTTGGACGTGAAACGTGAACCAGAACAGTGAACCCACGCCGATCTCGCTGAGCACACCCGCTTCGCCGCCCAACATGTGCACGAGTCGATGCACGATCGACAAGCCGAGACCCGTGCCGCCGAATCGGCGAGTCGTGGAGGTGTCCACCTGCATGAAAGGCTTGAAGAGGAGCGGGACGCGGTCCGGCGGAATGCCGATGCCGGTGTCCCGTACTTCGCAACGCAGTCGCACACCGGCTGCATCGCTGGCCTCCACGCGCAGCTCGATGCGGACTTCGCCTTTCGGTGTGAACTTGCTGGCGTTGCCCCAGAGGTTGAGCAGGATCTGGCGGATGCGATGCGGATCGGTGCGCACGAGGCGCGGCAATGCCGGATCGATACTCACTGCCAGCGCGAGGCCCTTCTCGAGAGCTTGTACCGTGAGGATCCGGGTGACTTCGGCGAAGGTGTTGCGTAGGTCGCAGTCGAGATGCTCGAGTCTCGAGCTTGCCCGCTTCGATCTTGGAAAAGTCCAGAATGTCGTTGATCACCTTGAGCAGCACGGCGCCGCTGTCGCGGATGGCCTGCGCATAGCCGTGCTGTTCGGGATCGAGCTTCGTCTGCAGTAGCAGATCGCTCATGCCGATGACCCCGTTCATCGGCGTGCGGATCTCATGACTCATGTTGGCGAGGAACTCGCTCTTGGCAGTGTTCGCAGACGCCGCGATGCTGGCCATCTCCTGCGCGCGCCGAGTCGCATCGAGCAACTCCGCTTCCAGTCGCTTGCGCTCCTCGAGCTCGCTTTCGAGGCGGCGATTGCGTTCGTAGAGCTCATCGGAGGCGAGCGACAGCGAGCGCTCGAGCTGCAGCCGATCCTCATCTGAGGCGATGTAGGCCTCGCTGATTGCCTTCAGCAGCGGCTGCAGCTCTTCGCTGGGCGCATGCGCTTGCGCCGCCAGCCACTTGCGCAATTGGCGCGCTAAGAGGGGATGCATCAGAGCTCGCTGATCGTGGTGATCGTCATGGTCTGGTTGTGCAACTCGCAACGCAGCGTGGGCAAGGATGGCGAGAGCTCACCGTACGAATAGAAGCCGGTCAGCACGGTGGCGGGGCCAAGAACATCTCGGACGGCCTCGACCTCTTCTTCTACGCGTTGTTTCATTATCAACTTGCGACCGAGGCAGCTGACGATCAGCGCCAGATCGACGCCTTGGCCGCCCGTTCGTTCATGGGAGCTCTTTGCGGCCGTACTCGCGCCTTCCACGAGATGCTCGAAATTCGCGCGCATCAGACGTGCTCGGTGCCCGAGCGGCAAATCGCCCGTGAAGGTCAGCGTGCGCTCGCGTTCGTCGACCGAGAGGATCGTGCGAACGAGCGGC
>CBJNAT010000541.1:0-3053 GCA_966434585.1 uncultured Gammaproteobacteria bacterium
ATGGATCCAAGGCCAGATCGATGACGCGCCGATTGTTGACGACGATCTCCGCCTTAGCGGCCATGCCGTAGCGGATGGGAGTCGTCACTTTGTTGATGACGAAGTAATCGCGCTCCAGCGCGACGCGCGCCTTGTAGACGATCTGCTTGCTGTCGGGGTTCAACGTCGAGGTGGGTGCGATGTGCTCGAGCTCGCCATCGATTACACCGTAACGTTGATAGGCAAAGGCGTTGAACTTGATCCTGACCGGCATACCCGCCTGCAGAAAGGCACGATCGCGTTCGTTGATCTGCACCTCGAGGACCTTGCGTGCGCTTTTCGGCGCGATGGAGACGACCGGCGTCTTCTCGTCCACTTGCGCGCCGACGTCGCCGAACGTCACGTTCGTCACGACGCCGCTCAGCGGCGCTCGTATGCGCAGGAAGTTGTCTTCGTCGATGTCGTCGTAGCTGACGCGGGAGGCCGCGCGCGCCTTGGCGCGCGCCAGCCTGAGGTCGGTTTCTGCCTGTTCCTCATCCTGCAGGAGTCGCAACATCATGTTCTCGTACTGCGCCTGGGTCGCAAGCAAGTCCTGCGATTTCTTCTGCAGCTCGGCCTTCTTCTTGTCGTAGTCCTGTACGAGCGCGACTTCGAACTCGCCGAGCTCACTTTCGGCGAGCTTGTAGTCGATTGTCTTCTCTCGCAGCGTGTTGCGCTTCTCTTCGACCTGATCGCGCGACAGACCACCGTTGCCCGGTGAGTTGAAGAGGCGCTCGTGCTGTGCGAGCACGCGCTGCGCCTGCTCACGCTCGGCGGCCGCTTTCGTCAGTTTCGCGCGCGCCTTTTCGAGCTTGATCTGCTGTTCTTCGGACAGCTTGGCGACACTCTCGGCAACCCGCCACTGGTGATCGCGTTCCTCGACAGCAATCTTTGCCTTCAGCGCTTCGAGCTCCTTCTGTCCGGCCAGTTTCTTCGCCGGAAACATCTCGTAACCGCGCTCCGCGGCAGCCAGGTGAACCTGGGCTTGGGTCGCCTGGCCAGCGAGTTCAATGGCGCTCGGCGAATTCACCCGCACGAGGACGTCGCCCCTGTCGACCGGCATGCCCTCGGTGACATAGACATCGACGAGTTCCCCTTTGATCGGCACGTACACGCCCTGTTGTTCCAAATCGGGTTTGACGATGCCTGAGCTTTCGACGACGACGTCGACCTTGCCGAAGAACGACCAGATCAGAGCAACGATGAGTAACGCAAACAGGATCACCACGGTGGCCTTCATCAGCCGCGAGGGCTGATCCGTGAGCAGGGCCACCCCGTCCGGCCCATGCTCTTCCAGCAACCGGCTCAGTCCTGGTCTTGAGCGGTAGTAGACTGTGCCCATAGGGACTGCTCCGATACTTGTGGCAAGAGTGCCAACTTTGCATTCAGCAGAGCCGGCTCCAGGACGATGTTGAGATCCTCCAGCCAACGCCGTTGCCGCTGAACTTCATTTACGACTTGCTCTTGCAGGCTCTGCCACTCCGGTGGCATCGGTGTCTGCAACAGTTGATAGGTGCGCACTCCGCTCGTCACTTCGGCGTAGGCATTCGACAAGCGCTTGGCCTGCCCCGAGAACCGTTCCGACACGCGGCCTTCCACACGCACGACGCCAGGAATGCCGCCTGCATTCTGATACTCATTCCAGTAGCTCTGACCACGCTGCATCGACTGCGTCAGGCGAGGCAACACCTGTTCCCGGTACTTCACGAAATCCGGCTGCAGCGCACGCATCACATGCACATCCTCGGCGGGGTGTAGCGAAGACCACAGCAGCAGCAGTTTCTGTCCGTACGCGTCGCTATCACGCGAGACCAACAGATCCCTATAGTCGCTCTCCACCTTGCGGTAGCGATCGATCTGCCGCGCCGCGACGTCGCTCCAATCGCCTGCCGCAGGGTCGTGTGCCAGCGGCTCGAGGATCGCAATGGCTTCTTCGTACTTGCCGTCATGCCAAGCGCGGGATGCTTCGGCATGCGTGTCGATCACGGGCTGCGGCGGTAGCAATCCGGCCAGCCATTCATCGCCATAGCGTGCAAAACTCGGCGTGCGAAACTTCGTGGCTCGACTAACGCGCACGAGTTCCAGCAACTGCTTCTCCTGCACCAGGCGCGCGATCTGATCGTAGCGCTTCAGATCTTGGCGCAGCGCATCCACGCCACCGATCTGCGCGAACTCGGATTCGAAGTCACCGATCAGTCGTTCGACTTCTGCCCTGTCGTTGCGCTTCACCGCCGCCATGACATCCGCGTCCAGCTGCTCCATGGCCTTCACGTAGACGGCTTCGTCGCTGCGCAATGTTCGCAGGTCGCTGAAAACACGACCGTGGATCGGCTCGAATGCCGGTATGCGCGTGAGGATCTGGTCCATGATCTGCTGGCGCCGAAAACTGTCCGCGTCCCACTCCGAAACCAGCTCTTTGATCAGCGCTTCGTGTTCGAATAGAACGATGCGCCCGGAGGCGCCGCGCGCCGCCATGTGTTCCCGCACTCTGCCTGCCCAAGCCAGCGTGTCGATCAGCTCCCGGCTATTCGGAATCGAGCGCAGTGCGGCCATCTGCTGCTGCAGATGACGGGCTGCATCCTTGAAGCGTCCCTTCTGGATGTACGCCATCCACGGCGGCACGACCGCTTTGGTCATCGCCTCTTCGGCCCATCGCGCAGCTTCCCTGTCGTCAGCGCGCCGGGCGAGGTAGGCGTTGGCAATGGCCGCGCTCTCGTCGTACTTGCCTTCTTCGAGCAACGCTTTGATGTCGCGGCGATCAGCCCCGCGTACATAGATCGTCGCCGCTGCCGCGACCAGCATGACCGCCACCATGGCGAGCGAGCCTGCGACGCGGCGATTGACTCGAGTCGGCCCGTTCACCGCGCGCCACAAGTTGCCCACGGCCATGCTAACCCGTCGCAGCCGGCTCCTCGGACGCTCGAGCGCTTCAACCTTCACGGTCTCACCGCTCACCGTGCCCGACTTCGCCGCCGCTGCCTGCTCATCGTCCGCGCAAAACACATTGATGAACGAATCAGCTGAACTGACGAAGC
>CBJNAT010000542.1:0-3043 GCA_966434585.1 uncultured Gammaproteobacteria bacterium
AGGCCAACGAGTCCATTGGACCTGAGGGCGGCACGCCGATATCCCAGTAACCGACACGGCCCGGGTAGTCCTGCATGGTCGTGTGCGTGCCGGGCTGCGTGACTTCGATCGTCTGTGGCCGGTAATCGAAACTCGCGAGATAGCGCGTGTACTGCTCGCCTGCCGCGAACACAGGCGTCTGCAGGACCGCACGCAAGTAGTCCAGATTCGATTCGATGCCGTACACGTGTGTTTGCGCCAAGGCCGCCTGCATCCTCGTGATCGCCTCCTCGCGTGTCGGCGCATGCACGATGAGCTTCGCAAGCATCGGATCGTAGAAAGACGAGACGTCCGTGCCCGTTTCCACCCAACGATCGACGCGGATGTCACTCGGCCACTGCACGTGCGACAACAGGCCGCTCGATGGCCGGAAGTTCTGCGCGGGATCTTCGGCGTAGATTCGAACTTGAATGGAGTGACCGCGCGGCGCGTGTCGATACTCATTGAGATCGGGCGGCTCGTTCGCCGCGACGCGCAACATCCATTCGACTAGATCGATGCCGGTGACTTCTTCCGTCACACCATGCTCGACTTGCAAGCGTGAGTTGACTTCGAGGAAGTAGAACTCGCGCGTGCCGGGGTCATAGATGAACTCGACGGTGCCGGCGGAGCGATAGCCGATGGCTTCGCCCAAGCGAACCGCCGCCGCGCACATCGCTTGACGTGTTTCCTCATCCACGCCAGGCGCCGGCGTTTCCTCGACGACTTTCTGGTTTCGCCGCTGTAACGAGCAATCGCGTTCGCCGAGCGCAATCACGCGACCGCGGCCATCGCCGAAGATCTGCACTTCGACATGCCGCGCGCGTTCGACGTACTTCTCGAGAAAGAGCCCGCCCTGACTGAAGTTATTCCTCGCGAGCCGCTCGACGCTATGAAATGCCTGCTCGAGCTCTGCGTCGGCGCGACACAGCTGCATACCGATACCGCCACCGCCCGCGGTGCTCTTCAGCATGACGGGATAGCCGATGCGCTTAGCTTCTTTCAAAGCTTGCTCGGTGTCCGCGAGCAGTTCGCTACCGGGCAGGAGCGGAACACCGTGTGTTGCGGCCAGCTCCCGCGCGGTGTGTTTGAGTCCAAACGCTCGCATCTGTTCAGCCGTCGGCCCGACGAAGGCGACGCCGACGGCTGCACAACTCTCTGCGAAGGATGCGTTCTCGCTCAGGAAGCCGTAACCGGGATGAATGGCTTGCGCGCCACTCTGACGTGCAGCGTCGAGGATGCGTTCCTGGGATAGATAGCTCTGCGCGGGCGGCGATGCGCCGATGTGAATAGCCTCATCCGCTTGGCGCACGTGCGACGAGTTGCGATCGGCATCCGAATACACGGCCACCGAGCGGACACCCAAACGACGCAACGTGCGAATGATGCGGCAGGCAATCGCGCCGCGATTCGCGATCAGCACCTTGGTGAACATGAAACAAGCAACTCTCTACCAGGTGCTGGGTCGTCCCAGCGTGATTCTTCGCCCACGGGTCGTCCCATGGCGTCGTTCCGGTCCCCTCTCCCGGTTGCCCCTCAAGGGGTTCCCGTTGGTCGCGGGAGAGGGTTAGGGTGAGGGTTCGTTTCAGGAAGCGCTTCGCGCGCCCTCACCCGCCGCTCACGCGGCGACCTCTTCCGCGACCGGGAGAGGTGAACCTACCCCCACACCTTCACCTCGATCGGCGTCGGGTTATAGGCGTTGCACGGGTTGTTGAGCTGAGGACAGTTCGAAATCAACACGATTACATCCATCTCCGCCTTCATCTCCACGTAACGGCCCGGGCCAGACACGCCATCGGCGAACGTCAAGCCACCCGCAGGCGTGACCGGCACGTTCATGAAGAAATTGATGTTGCTAGTGAGATCGCGCTTGGAAAGCTTGCCGCCATGGACGTCGCGGAACTTGGAGAACGCCATGAGGAAATTGTCGCGGCAACTGTGCATGTGACGTTTGTCGAGCGAATAGCGAACGGTATTGCTCTCTGCAGAACACGCCCCGCCGAGTGTGTCGTGACGGCCGCACGTGTCAGCGACGATCGTCAACATCGTCGAGCGCTCGTTGGAGAGCAGCGCAGTGCCAGTCGTCAGATAGAGCGCCCCTTGCTCGCGAATAGTGTCCTGCGCGCTGTAGCGTTCTTCTGGTCTTGCCGCGTTATAGAAGAGTGTGTCGACGGCCTGATTGCCTTCGAGGTCGACGATGCGGAAGTACTCGCCAGCGCGAACCAGTCCCATCCACGGCTCGCCCGCGGCGATGATGGTCGATGACTTCGCAGCGGCGGGATCGAGGGTGCTTTCTTTGAGACTCATCCCATTCTCCAGCCGGCGTTGTAGCCATAAAGCATTTCAGTGTTGCGAAAGCCGCGTTCATTCTCGGGACAGCGGTTGCGACACACATCGGTCTTCGCAGCAGGCCGGGAGTGCCACGCGGTGAGTCGTACTTCGCGCGGTCGGTAC
Organism: uncultured Gammaproteobacteria bacterium; assembly: GCA_966434585.1. Classification (GTDB taxonomy): domain Bacteria; phylum Pseudomonadota; class Gammaproteobacteria; order Steroidobacterales; family Steroidobacteraceae; genus DATELY01. The sequence continues at coordinate 2,473 of CBJNAT010000542.1, forward strand.
TTGGGTTCGGGATCGAGGGGATGCGGCGCCGTGCTGGCAATCACGATCGTGTTCATCTCGAAGCGCAGATCGACATAGCTGCCGGGCTTCGAATGTCCGCTCACGAACTGCAGCTTGCCCGCGTCGTCGACGATCACCTTGCTGAAGAAGTTGATGTTCGCGTGTAGATCGCGCTCATCGAGGCCGTATTTACCGAGCTCGTTGACGAAGCCTGCATAGCCGCTCGGAAAGCGGTTGTTCCGCTCTTCCTGGAAACGTGTCGCCCCATATTTCTTGGCAACTTGCTCATCATTGATCACGCCGCTGATCGTGTCGTGCCAACCACAGGTGTCTTCCGTAATCGAACACAGAATGCGGCCCATATCCGAGTAGCACGCGCAGCTCTTGGTCAGGAATGCGGTGTGTTGTGCCTTCAGCGTGTCGGCCATGTTGTAGCGCTCGAGCGGTAGCTCGGCGTGGAACAAGAGCAGGGAGAGGTTCGCACCGCCATCGACGTCCATGAGTCGCAGGGTCGTGCCGCGACGAATGAGCCCGGACCAATGGGCGCCGCCCGGGACGAGTTCTTCCCATA
>CBJNAT010000543.1:0-3042 GCA_966434585.1 uncultured Gammaproteobacteria bacterium
GGCACATAGCCGATCTGCTGACGCCAGTGGCGCAGATCGAGCTCGTTGAGCGGCACGCCATCGACCCGAATGCGGCCGGAGGTCGGCTGCAGCAGCCCGACGATGAGATCGAGCATCGTAGTCTTACCGGCGCCAGAAGGGCCGATGATCAGCGTGAGACCGCGCGCCGGTACGACGAACGACTGGCGTTCCAGAATCGAGCGGCTGCCGTCGTGGGAGTACGTCACGTCCTCGAAGCTGAGCTCGCGCGTAAATTGGATGAGCCGAGTGCCACCCGGCGACTCGCGTTCCACTGTTGCAGCCTCGATGGCCTGCACGATCGACCAGTAAGCGCTCTCGCGCGCCACCACTTGCACGTACGCCCTCTGGGACTTGGACAGGTAGTTCACGACACGCGCGAGCATGAAGAGCATCACGACGACTTCCCCAACCGGAATCTTCAACACGGTGATTCCGAGAAAGAAACCGATGCCGACCATGATTGCCAGCAGCGGTTCCTGCAGTGCCGCCAACGCTTCCTTGCTGATGACCTGGCGCCGCAACGCCCTTTCGAGCTGGCGAGTCTGGTCGGATAGCAGCGCATCGACATGATCCTCGCGAGCCATGGCCTTCAACGGCTTGGCCGCGACGAATTGCGAGCTGATCACGGTGAGAAGCGACTTCTGCAAATGCGTCTGATGCGCGCCGGCGCGGCGCGATGCGCGGATGAGCGTTCGGAAGACGATGAGCAGCACGGCCCCGGCGATCGCCGCCGCAACGCCTGCGTCCAGCGAGATCGACAACGCGATCACGAAATAGATGCTCGCGCTGAGCACCATGGCCGACATCTCGGCGCCATTCTGAAAGGCCTCGGACGCACGCTGCGCTTCGGTTGCAATGGCATTCGAAAGGCGGCCGATCGACTGCTGCAGATAGTGTTGCCAGCGCGCTTTCATCACGGCGCGAATCAATGCAAGGCGCAGATCCGTCGCAATGTACGCAACCGTGTAACCGACTTGCCGATTCGCAAGTAAGCCGAGCGCCGCCTTGAGCGAGATCGCGCCGATCGCAATGAGCAGCAGATTCAGCGGACTCGGGGTCACACCAAAGAACGAGACGATCTCGAGCGCAATCTCCTGCGGCTTCGACGGTGTGTCGCCTGCCTCACCAGTCGCGAGCGTGAGCATGGACAGCAACATCGACATGCCCAGACCGTCGAGCAGCGCCGCGCCGAATACCGACACCAGCGCAAGCGCGCTGCGCGTCGGGTACGCCCTCGCGAAGCGCCACAGCATGCGCATGGGACCGCGGCTGTCCGGAGTGAATGAAGTCTGCACAGGGTGAGCTGTCACAATTGCAACATGCGAACGGCAGGTCCGCCTTGGATGAGCACCGTCGCGGAAGGATCCACGTCGAACATTTCGCCGTCCAGACTGAAGCTGGTCAGCCCATCGATCGCCACCCGCTCGAATCGCCCGCTCAAATAGCCGCGCTCAGGGGTCATCTCGTCGGTGAAGCGGCCAGCCATCGCACGGGGCAGACGACGCCAGAATCGCTCCGCATCAGCCCTGATGGCAGTCAATCGTACCGCGCCGACCCCGCGTGCCGCATAGGGATTGAACAAGCCAAGCCGATGCAGCAGCGTCGATGCGACCAGCAGGCGTTGGGGGCCGGAGAACGGCGCAGCCGTACCCGTGTCGATCCGCAGATCGGGATAGGGCGGCAATGGACTACGACCGCGATTGACCTGTACCGTCAGTTTGACAAGGCAATACGCCGAGCTCAGCGGGCCACGATGCAGCCAAGACGTACCGGACTGACGATGTTGTTCGCACAGGCGAATACCTGCGTCGATGACCCCAGCCGCGAACAGAAATCCATGCTGCGGAGCGAGCCCGCGTGCCTCGAGCCGCAGCAGCTGCCGTTCCTGCACTGTGATCGCCGCACCCTTATGCGTGCGGCGTAATGCCTCGCTGAGCTTTCGCAACGCACTGCCATGGCCGAACTCGTGGGCCGTGACGTTCGAGCGGCCACCGCCGAGCACGAGCAGCTCCGGCTGCCAGAGCGGGCTGTGCTGGGTCGCCAGATACTGCACGATACCTTGCACGGTCCCATCGCCCGCCAAGATGAACAATCGTCGCTGTCCCGCGGCACGCAGCCGCTCGAGCTCGTCCAAGAGATGCTCACGGCCGCGAAGCTGCACAGCGTCGGCGCCGAAGCGGTCACAGAGTGCGAGGGCCCTGCGCGCGAGATCGTTGGTCGAGGCTTGAAAGCTGCGTGGATTGACGAGCACGCAGGGCCGCGCGCTGACCGTCGACACTGCCGGCGGCGGCACGAGAGCGGCGGGCAAGGCGCTCAAGAGGCGGCAGTCTGTTGCCGCCAGCGCCGTATCGCGGAGTCCTCCGGGCGCGTCCTGCGCGCGGCACGCCATAGCTCGGCCGTCGTCGCGAAGAAGCTCTCGCGATTGACGGCGTGATACGGAGAGTCAGCAGGCAAAGCCTTGCACAACCGCGCATGTGCCTTGCCTAAGTTGTGATAGGGCAGCGAAGGCACGAGGTGATGCAAAGCGTGATAACGCAGTCCGACCGGAAACATCAGGATCGTGAGCCAGGTCTGACCCGTGATGTTGATGGAATCGCTGAACTGATCCGTGTGGCTCATCGTTTCGCCGCGGTTGCCGTAGCGATGCGCGGCGAGGTTACGTACCCAGTTGAGCGTCAGCGCGAGCCCCAGCAGCACGTACGCCTTGAGCAGATGGCTGCCGGTCACGATGCCGGCAGCGAACAAGACGGCGATGGTCGCGAGATACACGAAGCACAAGCTTTCCACGATCAGCAGGTGACCTTCGTCTCGGGCCGGAAAGCGCTTGCGATAGTAGGGGTTCGATACGGCCGCGCTCGCGGCGGTCAGCACCCACTCGCGCAGGCCGCGGTGCAGCCACGACAGCGGACCAAGCACGCCGAAGCGCACCAGCTTTCTCAGGCGCTCGTTCAGCACTTTCTTGGACACGCCCGGAATCGCGTGCTCCATGGCACCCGGCCGCCGCACGCCCTGGCGCACGAG
>CBJNAT010000544.1:0-3042 GCA_966434585.1 uncultured Gammaproteobacteria bacterium
ATGACCGGTGAGCCTGACGCCACGCTGCTCAACCGCCACGAAGGGTATGAGGTCCTGTACTTCATCAACCGCTTCTGCGACGGCCACAGCTGGACCCCGAACCCGCCGAACAAGGCGACGGGACAGAAGGCCGAGCGGCTGATCCGGCAACACCTGCCCGGCCACATCCGCTCCAGGCAGGCGATCGACCAGTGGCTCGTCCAGCACTGGTCGCAGTACCCCTCAGCGATTCCATGCCCCTTCGGGGGCAGCCCCGCACCACCTTCAACAGGCTCGGCGAAACGCCGCGCCGGCGCGAGCCTGCGCCCCCGACTTTCAGCGGCGTGCTGCGCGCACCACCATCACGGAGTAGTTCATGCAAATTGGAGAACTGAGCTCGATCGTTCAAGCCTTGGTGACATGGCTGATCTCGAAATGGGAAGTGATCGCCGGCGGCCTTGGTGCCATCGGCGTGATTCTTTGGGCCTGTGCGCGCACGGGTTCGACGCACGTTCTGCACAAGCGCCTCTGGCGGCTGCTCTTCGGCAAGCAGGAGATCAACTCGCCCGTTCTTTCACAGCTTCTTGGAGAACGAGACGATCTGATGCTCGTCAGGCATTTCCTCGGCCTGAAGCGGCTCTCCACCGCCGCCGCTGCCGAACGTCTTGCCGCCTGGTTGAAGAGATTCGATGTGAGCGTCGACTTGGTCGCTGCCGCAGGGCACCACTTCGATCTCGATGCGCCGGGGTTCACACAGCGGCCCCCTGGCATCAAGGCCATCATGCTGCTGACGCTCGGCTCCATCGTGTTCCTCTATGGAGGGATCGCGGTCGCCGGCCTGGGGGCGAGCACGCCACCCGTCGTTCAAGTCAAAGCCAGCAAGATCTGGTACGCCGTGACGGACCGGCAGGCCCGGCAGTTTCAGCTACGAGGTGATCCTGCACCGGCCATTGAATCGTCCAGCTGCGACGACAAGTCGACCATCGTCCGCACCACCGGCTACCCCGATCACGATGTGCAGGTAATGTGCGAACTGCTCGCCACCGAGAGCGGCAAAGCTGCTCGGCAAGGCGCCCACATTGGGCAGATTGCCTTGGCTGCGTTCGCTGCAGCGGCACTGCTTTTCGCCGGCACCGTGCTCTTCCTCTCCATGCGGCGCGCGAGCAAGGCGAACGAGCTCTACAAACTTATCGAGCGGAGAAAAGCCGATGGCCGGCCTGCAGACGAAGAGCGTGCGGCCCAACCAGTGGCTACCGAAGCTCAGAAGGAGGGCACGGACTCTCCGAGCAAAAGCTAGCTATCTGGGGACTCGTCGCTGATGGGCGAACTCGGATAGGCGATTTGGACTTCGTGCGTCGGCGTCGCGGCCGGCGCACGAGCGTGCTTGGCCGCCTGATGGGCCATTGCTGCAGCCCTGCTCGCTACCTGGGATATGTAGCGGACCGGCACGCCATGCAGGCACTGCTCGGACGCTTCAACGGAGACCGGTGTGGGCTGCATGTTGAAATGCTACTCCTCGATGTGCTCTGCCGCGACCAGCGCAGGTTCCAAGTCCTCACGACGGTATCCGCGCTCCCCGCCAATGAAACGATGGAAGATGCGAGCAACGTGCTCCCTGACCACTGACATCTGCTCGTTGAGCTGCTGATGGCCCCGCTCGTCGCGACCGTCGAACTCCAGCCGATCAATTTTTTCCCAAAGCACCAGCGTGCCGCGCGATCCTAACTCCGCGAGGCATGGGATCACCTGCAGCTCTGAGCGGGATGGTCGAAGAAGAGTCCACTTGTCAGTCTCGGCGACGTAGTCGAGATCCCAGCATGCAGAAGACTCTGCGCCATCGCACCGCGTCACGACGGTCAAGCGCCGACATTGGGAAAATGAGGCGGTCTTCAACCCAAGGCCGAAACGCCCCAAGTCGTCTTTGCTGCGCGTTTCGAGCGGATTGCGAGTGCCGGGGCGCATGGCGCTGCGCAGCGCGTCAACCGGCATCCCCTCACCGTCATCAAGGATGGCGATCCAATGCTTCGAGTCCTGCCAGCCGAATCGAACGTCAACGGTGCGCGCCTTGGCTGTGATGCTGTTGTCGACTATGTCGGCGATGGCCGACTCGAGCGAATAGCCGATATCGCGCATCGCCTCGATCATGGATGAGGCCTTGGGCGGCAGCTCGTCTGGCTCAGCGGGCGTCGCGGAGCCAGCCACCTCAGGGTCGCGACCATCGATCTTCAAGTTCCTCCCTCGCTCGCCGTCTTGGTGCGGCACGAACGTAACAGATCGTACAGAGAAACTGGCCCGATGTTGCGCGAGAGGACCCTAACGATGCCGTAACACGTCGACTGTCTCGGTCAGAGCCTCAAAGCGATGCCGCCATACGAGCGGGGGACGGTCGGCAATCGAGCCGACCTCCGAGCGATTCCAAAACGCCGAACGCTTCAATATCTACGTCTACTGTTGTTCAACAACCTGGCGGAGATTTCACTAACTCTGTCACCTGACAGGTCACACGTCGATATTCGCCGCCCTCAACGCATTCGTCTCAATGAACTCGCGCCGCGGCTCGACCTCATCGCCCATCAGCATCGTGAACACGCGATCCGCTTCGATCGCGTCCTCGATCTGCACGCGCAGCAGGCGGCGCACCGTCGGGTCCATCGTCGTTTCCCACAGCTGCTCCGGGTTCATCTCGCCCAGGCCCTTGTAGCGCTGACGACCGACGCTGCTCTCGGCCTGCGTCATCAGCCACGCCATCGCCGCGCGGAAGTCGCCGACCTTGTTCTCCTTGGCCTTCTCGCCCTCGCCCTTCTTGATCACGGCGTCCTCGCCGACCAGCCCCTTGAAGGTCTTGCCGGCCTCGGCCAGGACTTCATAGTCCGCGCCATGCACGAAGTCCGCGGTAATGATGCTCGAGCGCACATTGCCGTGATGCCGGCGGCTGATGCGCAGCAGCTGCTTGTCGGTGCGGGGATCAGTCTCCGCCGTCACCACCGCGTCGTGCAGCGCCGATTGCAGCGCCGTCGCCGCGATCTCCGCCGCTTCCTTCGTGTCCAGGCTGATCGACAGGCC
>CBJNAT010000545.1:0-3036 GCA_966434585.1 uncultured Gammaproteobacteria bacterium
ACCTCATCGATCTTCGTCTCTTCCTTCACGTCGTCGAAGCCGGCAGCATCACGGCGGGCGCCGAGCGCATGCATCTCGCTGTCGCCGCCGCCAGCGCCCGCATTCGCAACATGGAAGAAACCTTGGGCACAGCACTGCTCGAACGCGATCGCCAGGGTGTGCTGCCCACGCCTGCTGGTCATGCGCTCGTGCGCCATGCGCGCGGCATTTTGAACGACGTGGAAAGTATGAAAGCGGACCTCGGCCAGTATGCCGAAGGTTTACGCGGACACATCCGGCTGCTTTCCAACACCAACGCATTGACCGAATTCCTGCCCGAGCTGCTCAGCCGTTTTCTCTCCACTCACCGCAACGTCAACATCGAGTTGGAAGAACGCTTGAGCGACGAGATCGTCGCGTTCGTCGCCGATGGCAAGGCGGACGTGGGAATCGTTGCGGGCACGACGGACCTCACCGGCCTCGATGTGTTTCCGTTCCGCACCGATCGCTTCGTGCTCGCGGTCAGCAAGCAGCACCCGCTCGCGAAAGTGAAGCAGATTTCGTTCGGCGAAGTGCTCGAGGAGGACTTCGTCGGGCTCGATCGCGCCAGCGCTCTGCAACGCTTCCTGGACAACAAAGCAGAGCGTCTGGCGCAACGGTTGAAGCTGCGCGTGCAGCTGCGCAGCTTCGATGCCGTGTGTCGTCTCACCGAGTACAACGTCGGCATCGGCGTGGTGCCGCAATCCACCGCTTCGCGAAATGCGAAGACGATGGCGATTCACACCGTGCAATTGACCGATGACTGGGCAGTCCGCGAGCTCATGATCTGTGTGCCGCAACGCCGTGCGCTGCCGAGTTACGTGCGCGAGCTGGTGGATTACCTGCGAGTGGATAGGAGCTGAACTAGGCGTGAGGCGTGAGCAGGAAGGCAACTCTGACCTCAGGCCTCAAGCCTCAGGCCCGACACCCAAGACTCCGACAGAAACCACCAGGGTGCCGGCATGCTGATCCTGACCCTCAATTGCGGCAGCTCCTCCGTGAAGGCCGCGCTGATCCAAACGGACGGCGAGCGGCGGATCATGGATTTGCAAGTCACGAGCATCGGCTCCGCCGGTACAGCACTGGAAGTCGATGGGCAGTCACGCGCGATCGAGCTGACGACGCATGCGGAAGCCGTGAGCTTGATCATCGATGCCGTACGTGACGGTGCCGGATCATTGACGGCGGTTGCCCATCGTGTCGTGCACGGCGGCTCGCAGTTCACACGCCCGGCCATCATCGATCTCGATGCTGAAGTTGCACTGGAAGCACTGAATACACTAGCCCCGCTGCACAATCCGATCGCAATCGCGGGAATCCGCACGGCGCGACAGGCGCTGCCGCTGATACCGCACGTCGCGGTCTTCGACACCGCATTCCACGCCACCTTGCCACCCCGCGCACGCGAGTACGCGTTGCCTCCAGCACTCACTGCGCGACTGAACATCCGCCGTTATGGTTTCCATGGCACGAGCCACGCGCATGTCGCTCGCGCGGTCGCTCAACACCTCGATATTCGTGCGGAGTCGTTACGCATCGTCTCTTGCCATTTGGGTAACGGGGCCAGCGTCACGGCCATCGAGTATGGCCGCAGCATCGATACGAGCATGGGTATGACGCCGCTGGAAGGACTAGTCATGGGCTCGAGAGCGGGTGATATCGACGCAGGCGTGCTGCTTCAGCTATTGCGTCTCAACGAATACGACGTCGACTCGCTGGATACGCTCCTGAACCGCGAGTCGGGCCTGAAAGCGCTGACTGGCACGAACGACATGCGCACGATCGAGGCGCGTGCGGCCGCTGGCGATGCAGCGAGCCGCGATGCGATCGACGCCTACGCCTACCGCGTGCGCAAGTACATCGGCGCCTATGCGGCTGCAATGGGCGGCACGGATGCGATCGCCTTCACGGCGGGTATCGGCGAGCACAGCGCGACCATCCGTGCGCGCGTGTGCGAGCGGTTGGAGTTCTTGGGCGCGGAACTCGATGAGACCGCGAATCGCAGTGCGCGCGTCAGGGCCCATGAACCGACCGTGTGCATCTCGACCGCACGAGCGCGCACTCGCGTGTTCGTCGTGCGGGCGGATGAAGAGCTCTCGCTGGCGCGCGAAGCGACTGCCTTGCTCGCTACCGCGCCGTCCACTTCCAGTTCTTGATCTCCGGCATGTCATCGCCGTAGCGGCGAATGTATTCGCGATGTTCGACCAGCTTGTCGCGAATGCGTTGACGAATGTGCGCCATGCGATCACTCAAGCCCGGCACGTAATCGAGCACAGCCTCGATCAGATGGAAGCGGTCGAGGTCGTTCAGCACGGTCATGTCGAACGGCGTCGTCGTGGTGCCCTCTTCCTTGTAACCGCGTACGTGCAGGCTGCCATGATTCGTGCGGCGATACGTCAGCCGATGGATCAGCCATGGATAGCCGTGGAACGCAAAAACCACCGGCTTGTTCGTCGTGAACATGGCATCGAAGTCCTTGTCGCTCAGGCCATGCGGATGTTCGGCCGGTGGCTGCAGCGTCATCAGGTCGACGACATTGACGACGCGCACTTTCAGCTCCGGCAGCCACTCGCGCATCAGCGTCACCGCGGCAAGCGTCTCGAGTGTCGGCACATCGCCCGCGCACGCCATGACGACGTCCGGTTCCGAGTCGAGGTCGGAGCTCGCCCATGACCAGATGCCAATACCCTCGCTGCAGTGCTTGATGGATTCGTCCATGGATAGCCACTGTGGCGCCGGCTGCTTACCCGCAATCACGACGTTGATGAGGTGGCGGCTGCGCAGACATTGATCGGTCACGTGCAAGAGGCAGTTTGCGTCCGGAGGCAGAAACACCCGGATCACTTCCGCCTTCTTGTTGACGACGTGATCGATGAAGCCAGGATCCTGATGGCTGAAGCCATTGTGATCCTGCCGCCAGACGTGCGAGGTCAGCAGATAGTTGAGCGAAGCGATGGGGCGGCGCCACGGAATGCTGCGCGTCGTCTTCAGCCACTTCGCATGCTGATTGAACATCGA
>CBJNAT010000546.1:0-3027 GCA_966434585.1 uncultured Gammaproteobacteria bacterium
ACGTGCACTTGCGTGCCGACTGCAATCTCCTCGTACAACTGCGCGATGTCTTCGGGATAAAAGCGCATGCAGCCATGACTCGAACGCATGCCGACGCCGTACGGTTTGTTGGTGCCGTGAATCAAGTAGCTGGGCCACCCCAGCGTCATCATGTGTGCGCCGAGCGGATTGTCCGGACCGGGTGGTACTTTCGCGGGAAGTGGGTCACCGGCTTCGCGATGTTCCTTGCGTACGGACGCGGGTGGATACCACGTCGGATTCTTCATTTTGCCCGTGACCTTCGTCGTACCTTCCGGCGTGGACCAGCCGACTTTGCCGATACCGATCGGATGTGTGATGACCGTCTGCAACTCGCCGTCCTTGCGCTTCGGGAAGTAGTAAACGCGCAGCGCCGCCAGGTTGATGACGAGGCCTTCACGCGGTGCATCGGGCAGCACGAAGCGCGTGGGCACCACGATCTCACGCCCATCGCCCGGCAGCCACGGATCGATGCCGGGGTTCGCGCGCACGAGTTCCTCATAGCCCACGTTGAAGCGGCGGGCGATGTCCGAGAACGTGTCTTCCGCGCTGGACTGCGTGATCTGCACTTCGCCCACGACGTCCTCGTGCTCGGGATCGAACTGGAACTTGTAAGTCGCGAGCGGCGCCTGCACGACGGGAGCCGGCAAAGGCTGCTCTGCAGGAGGCTCTTCGCGCACGCCCACTTGACAGCCTGCCAGCGCTGACGACAGAACGCACAGGATGATTCGCTTCATGAGTTGCTTGTTCGAGTTCGCAAGGAGATCGGCGCGAGGCGCCCTTCAGACCTACAGCCTACAGCCTACAGGCCACAGTCGCGAGCACGCAGCCGTGCTCGCTCACACAACCAGCGGCTTGTTGGGTAACTCGTTGCGATCTGTCGCCGGATAGTGACGCCGAATGATATCGCCCACCGCGTGTACGCCAGCGACTACACCCTCCACATAAGCGCCGCGGGCGAAGGCCTGTTCCATCGTGTGGCAAATCGAGGCCCATTCCTCAGGCTGCACTTTGCCGTTGAAACCACGGTCCGCCACGATCTCCACGTCGTGGTCCGCCAGCAACAGATAAATGAGCACACCGTTGTTGGCTTCCGTATCCCACACGCCGGTTCGCGCAAACCACTCGAGCGCACGCGCGCGTGGCGTGACGCTCCGCAGCACATCGACCGGGTGCAACGTGGCTTCGACCGCAAAGCGGATCTCGCCACCGTGACGGGCTTCGCTCGTACTGATGGCCTCCTCGATCGCGGCCATGGCCCGCGCATCGAAGTGCCGATGATGAGCCCAGGGCAGCGCAAACAAATGTCGACACAGCCGCGCGATCGTCATGACTCACCAGCGCCCTGAAGCGCCGCCGCCGCCGAAGCCGCCGCCACCGCCGCTCCAGCCGCCGCCGCCCCAACTACCGCCGCCACCACCCCAGCCTCCGAAGCCACCACCGCCCCAGGTGCCGCGGCGGCCGCGTGTCAAACCGCCGCCTCCGCCACCGCCCAGGAGGCTGAAGAAGAAGGCGATCGCACCTGCCACGATCGCGATCCCCAGGGCTCGCGTCATGAGGAATACGAACAGCCCCGCCAATCCACCCGTAGCACCGGCGCCCAGAAAACTGCCGAAGATGCGCCGCAGAAACGCACCACCGACGAGCGCGATCATGAGCACGATCGGAAACACATTGCCCAGCCCGCCGCCAGTGCCACTGGGCTCATCCTGCGGCGGTGGCGGCAGTGGCTCGCCGTCGACCACGCGAATGATGCGATCGACGGCCGCGTTGAGCGCGAGATAGACCTCGCCTCGCTTGAGGTGCGGGACCATGTCCTCGCGAATGATCCGCGAAGCAATCAGATCGGGCAGCACACCTTTGAGGCCGTAACCGACTTCGATGCGCACCTCGCGATCCTCTAGCGCGAGCACGATGATCGCGCCATCGTCGATCCCTTTGCGCCCAACGCGCCAGTTTTCCGCGAGGCGAATGGAAAACTGCTCGATCGCTTCGGGGCGCGTCGTCGGCAAGATGAGAATGGAAATCTGACTTCCCTTGCGCTTTTCGAATGAGCGCAAGGTCTGCTCGAGCGCTTGCGCCTGCTCCGGCGTCAGTGTGTTGGTGAGATCCGTGACGGGACTGCGCAGCGGTGAAATGGCGACTTGCGCCGCTGCGCCGAACGCGCTCAGCGCCAGCACGAGCAGGCATAGAGCCATGCGCATACCGCGCACGGCGAACGGTGCGGGCGAAGCGATCATGCGTCGTGGATCAACCCGCTTGCGGCGCAGGCGCCGCAGTACTGGGCGGCGGCGGTGTCGCGGGCGGCTGATCGAAGTTCACGGCCGGCGGGCGGGAAATCTCAGCCTCGTTCTGCACGGTGAAATTCGGGCGCAGCTCATGACCGAACACCTTTGCCGTGAGGTTGGTCGGGAACGATCGGACGGTGACGTTGTAAGCCTGCACCGATTCGATGTACCGCTTGCGCGCCACGGCGATTCGATTCTCCGTGCCGGCCAGTTCCGCGCGAAGGTCTCCGTAACCCTGGATCGATTGCAGCTGCGGATATTGCTCCACGACGACCAGCAATCGCGTCAAAGCCGAGGTCAGTTGACCTTGTGCCTGCTGCCAGCGATTGAAGGCTGCTGGGTCATTGATCAGCTCGGGCGTCGCTTGAATCGACGTGGCCCTCGCCCGCGCATTCACGACGGCTTCGAGGATGTCCTTCTCCGCCGTGACCGCTCCTTTGACCGTGTTCACGAGGTTCGGAATCAGATCCGCCCGCCGCTGATACTGATTCAATACTTCGGACCACGCGGACTTCACCTGCTCGTCCTGCGACTGCAACTGGTTGTAACCGCAACCAGTGAGGAGCCAAGCCACTGTCAACAACACACCAAGACGCCACCTGCGCATAGCAAACCCCTTTGTCGTTCGAGCGGAGTAAGGCGGCGGGAAGGATAGCGGTTCCACGGAAAGCCAGTCGGCCAGCTTGCTAGTCGGCTAGCCGGCAGCTTGCTAGTCGGCTAG
>CBJNAT010000547.1:0-3018 GCA_966434585.1 uncultured Gammaproteobacteria bacterium
GCAACGGGCTACGGGCTACGGTCAGAGTGCTCCTTCTTGCCGTAGCCCGTAGCCCGTTTACCCTTCAGTGACAAACGTCCTGCCACTCTCCCAGCGCAGCTCCCGCACCTTCACCTCGTAGAGTCGACCGATCGTCTCTGCCGTGATCACTTCGGTCACCGGCCCGCTCAGCCATTCGCCATTCCCAAAGAGCAGCACGGCCTGATCGGCAAAGCGTGCCGCCATGCCGGCATCGTGCAAGCTCATCACGACACCGCGCCCCTGTGCGGCGCGACCTTTGAGCACTTGCAGGATGTGCAGCTGGTGATGCGGGTCGAGATGATTCAGCGGCTCATCGAGCAACAGGACGCGCGGGTCCTGCGTTAGCAGGAGCGCCAGTCCGACACGGCGGCGTTCTCCACCGGAGAGCGTGGTGAGATCGCGTGCGGCGAGGTCTTCGATCTCCGCCTCTTGCAGCGCGGCGTGCGCGATATGGCGATCGGTTTCACCTTCGAGATCCCAGAACCCCAGATACGGCGCGCGCCCCATCAACACCAGTTCCATCACCGTCGCGGGAAACGGATCCTCGCTGGTCTGGGTGAGTAGCCCGATCTCACGCGCGAGCATCTTGCGAGGCCATTGTGCGAGCGGACGATCATGCAAGCGAACTTCGCCGTGTGCGGCGCTGCGCAGGCCCGCGAGTGTGTGCATCGTCAGCGTCTTGCCTGCGCCATTGCGGCCGAGCAGTGCGGTCACCGTGCCAGCATGGACGGTAAGCTGCAGCCCCTGCACCAGCATGCGCCGCTGAACTTCGATGTCGATTCCATCGCACGAGAGCAGTACGTCCGACATCAGCTCCTCCGACATCAGTGTGCGGTCCAGCCGATCTCTGTTGCGGTTTGCGCCCCGACAACCACGTATCGCAAGGATTGCGGTGTCTCCGCACGCTCCGATGTGATGGGAATGCGCCCTGCCATCAGTTCGGCGTAGCGCTGCGGATACAGTGGGTCGCGTTCCGGTTCGGCAAAGCCGTGCGGGTGAATGGGCTGATTGTCCGCGTCGTACTTGTCCGTCGCGCCGAGCGTGTGCAGCAGCTCGTGCGCAATGATCACGTCATTGGAGCCTTCCATCTCACGATCCGCGAATGCGTTGACGACTCCCACGAGCCCCTTCTGCAACCCAAGCGAGTGCTGCAAGGACGGCGAGTGCTGCGGATCGTGATACAGCACGAAGATGCCGATGTCGGGCGCGGGTCCCGGCAATTTGCGCATGACCCGCCATGCGTAATAGCGCAGCCGCAAGCTCCAGAACATCACGCTCGGCACGCTTGCGCCCGGCGCGATCATCGGCGGCAGCTCGCGCTGCGCCGGCCCCACGGTGAAGCGGATGGGCCGTTCGAGTGTGATGCCGTACTGTTCTGCGTTTGCTGCGAAGAACTGCTCGAGTGGCAAGAGATCGTCCGTATCGACTTCCTGCACGAAGTGTTCAGCCACCGAGCTGCCATCGCCATTGATCGGCAGCAATACCACTCGCAGCGAGTTGTCCCAATTGGTGCTGTAAATGCGGTCGGAAAGGGCGCTGAAGATGACGATGATCAAAATCAGCAACAGGACTGCGATACGAAGCCTTTTCCACATCAGGCGGCCTCGACTGAAATCGACAGCAACTCGCCACTCTCCGCCGAGTACGTCACCTGCATCGGCCGGCAGCACACCGAGCAATCTTCGATGTAGGTTTGCGAATCGATCGAGAGATCGAGCCACAACTCGATCGTCTCCCCGCAACTGGGGCACATTACTTCAGCGCTGGTTTCCACGGTACTCGTTGTCCATCGCGTGTCCCGCGATCTCAAACATGTGAACTGCTCATCGAGTGCCACCCAGGTACAGGGATGTACCCCGCCGCCGCGGGTGGCGAGCAAGCAGCAAAAGTCGCATCTTTTGCTGCTTGCACGAGGGTCGCGACAGGAGTCCGATCCCTCGTTTTACACTACCTCGAAGGCGGCCTTGATCCATTCGATCTCGAGTCTATCGGCGCCGACAGACGTCAATGCGACCACGTCGAAGCGCGCCGGGTACTTACGCAAGTCGCTGCGCGTCGCGAGCAGATGGCGTGCCGCGGCAATGAGCCGCCGCTGTTTGCGAAAGTCCACGGACGCCGCCGCACCACCGAAGCCGTCGGCACGACGATAGCGCACTTCGATCAACGCGAGCGTGCCGCGATCCATCATCACCAAATCGATCTCGCCCATGCGGCAGCGGTGATTGCGGGTGACGAGCTCGAGGCCACGTGCCTGCAAAAACTTGAGCGCGGCATTCTCGCTCGCGCTGCCCGCTTCCTTGCGGTCCTTCCACATGGGTGCTCCTGGTTTGGTTGAATGGGTTTGAAGCGTGAGGCGTGAGGCGTGAGGTCCGAGAAAAGAGTCTCTCTTGTCTTACCTCAGGCCTCAAGCCTCGAGTCTCACGCCTCAAGTCAAGCCTCGCGCCTCACGCCTATTTGACACCTGTCAACGTCCTGATCCTCCCGCCACTCACCTGCGCCCAATCCAAGCGCCGATGCACTCGTCCATTCGGATCGATGCCGAGCAGTCCCGTCATGCCGAGAATCGGTCGGCTCGCCGTGCCGCTCTTCAGTGCGGGAATTAGGCGATACGCATCGAACCCGAACGCATACAAACGACCCCGCCCACGCGCGCGCGTCGGCCAATGCCTTTGCAATGCCGAGCGCAGATCGGTGGAGACAGCGTCCGGCGAAATCACCCAGGGCATATCGGGAAAGATCACGCCGTCGATGTCGCTATTCGCCTGTGCATCCGGCTCAAAGATGTCCGATGTCGAATACACGGGCAGATCGTGAGGTAAATGGAAGCGCAGCGCGGGCCGCAGCGAGCGGCCTTGCTGCGGCTGTGCGCCCATGAAGATGAATTGCACATCGGCACGCGCGCGCGGCTCGAACTCCATGCGAGTGCCGAGTGCTGACATCAACGCGCGCGCGCGCGCGCGGCTTTCTTCGATCCGCAGTCGCTCGGTGACGGTCTCC
>CBJNAT010000548.1:0-3009 GCA_966434585.1 uncultured Gammaproteobacteria bacterium
GCCATCGGGAAGTGGCTGTCCGCGGCGGGCGAGGGACGTCTTGCACCCGTCTCGAAACTCGACGTCGTGCGCTGCGCTGCATGCTGTCTGTTGGACCCTGCCTTCCACAGCGGCGCCACTTACGAGATCAGCGGTCCAGAGCTCCTGAGCTTTCGTGAAATTGCTGCGCTGGCGGCAGAAATTCACGGCGTACCCATCGAGTATGTGCCCGTGAGCCGCGAAGAGAGGCTCGAGTATTTCGATTCACTCGGCTACCCGCGTACCTACGACGAACACCAGGGGCCGAGCTGGGATGGCCATCGATGGGCGAGCGACGAAATGGTGTCGGCCGATATCGGCTTCAGTCAGAACTACCACGCGATCCTGTCGTACCACGTCGAGTTCATCACGGGACAGAAACCCCGATCGCTACGCGCGGTGTTCGAGTACTGCAAGGGGAAGCGGTATGAGCAACTGTGATGGGCGTATTCGTCTTCGTCCAAGTCGTTCAAAGCCCCGAGCACAAGTGTCCGCCGTCGACCACGATCTCGGAGCCGGTCATGTACGCGCCGGCCGCGGATGCGAGTAGCAGTAGTGCGCCGTCCAAATCCTCGGATTGGCCGAAGCGGCGTGTTGGGATACGCGAGCGGAGTTTCTCGCCGTACGTGCTCAACAGAAAATCCTTGTTCAAGTCCGTGACTATGTAGCCGGGTGCCAGGCTGTTTACGCGAATGCCGTAACGCGCGAGCTCGAGCGCTAACGAGGTCGTGAGGTGCTTCAATCCAGCCTTCGCTGCCATGTAGGGCCCGAGCCCGCCCGCAGCGCGCGAGGCCAGGATCGAAGTCACGTTGATGATGCTGCCTTGGCGGTTTGCAGCCACCATGCGACGTGCTGCTTCCTGAGCCACGACCCATGCGCCTTTGAGATTGGTTCCCGTGATGGCGTCCCAGTCGGCATCGGTGTAGTCCAAGACGGCCTTCGTGCCGCTCACGCCGGCATTGTTCACGAGCACGTCCAGCTCACCAGCTGCATCCAACGCGCTGCAGACGCTTTCACGCTCTGTCACGTCCATCGCAACGGCGGTTGCCGACCCGCCGTTCGCTTCAATTTCCGATACCAACTCCTGCAATCGGTCCGTGCGGCGCGCGCAGACCACGAGGCTGGCGCCCGCGCCGGCAAGAACTGTTGCGAAGTGACGGCCGAGGCCGCTCGAGGCTCCGGTCACGAGCGCTCTGGTGCCGGCGAGATCAAACTTCGAGAATACGTTGGCGGTGGCTGACATGAGTGCCTGCAAGTTGACTGCGATTGAGAACGACAACAATAGCTTCGATCGTGTGCAGCGAGCACTAACGTTCTGCTGAGTGGCTTCTCACGTCTTCAGCGTGTAGTGCAGGCCGATCCGTGAAGGCTTGATATCGAGAGGACGCTCGTAAGAGGGATCCGACCGATCTCGCGCGGGCGTGCCGGTAGCGAGGAACAGGGCTATCGCCTCTTGGGGGATCGGTGAATCGCCTGGCGTACCGCCCCAATCGATGACGCACTTGCGGGCGGCAATCGCCCAGCGCCCGGCGCGTTTCTCAAAACGGTCCAGGTAACGTCCACCGCTCAATGATAGTGGCGCACCCACCGAGTTCATGGCCGCAAACATCCAGTACGTTTCCGTGTGCGCCGTGTCGCCGCGGAGCTCGCAGGTGTGATTCGTGACGATGTGCTGCGTGGCGTGCTGCATCCGCCGATGGAAATCGAAGGCCCAATCCGCGAACGCAGCCGGCGAACCCACGAAGATGCCGTGATCGTCGAGCGCGTCGGGGTGATAGACCGACAGGAGTAGCTCGCGATCGAAACGATCGACGCCTCTGCAATAGTTGTGGATGCAATCGAGAATCGCCTGGCGATCCGCGAGCACTCGCACTGTTTCCGATAACGCTGAATCCATGTTGACCCTCCCACCTCTAGCTGGCGCGACGACCGCGCGTCTTGCTCTTTGCTGTTGCCCGCTTCGTGCGCGCGGATTTCTTCGTCTCAGCAGAGCCTTGCAATCCTCCTAGCATGTACAGGCTCAGCTGGTCGACGAACTTCTGCTTGCTTACAGAACGGCGGACGTCCGCGAACAACCAGTCTTGAAAGAGCACGACGGCAAGCGCCGTGGCAAAGCTCAGGCGCACGCCCAACGGCAATTCGACGCGGTATTCGGATGCATTGGGCTCCAGGTAGCGCTCGGCCGTCTTGAAATAGTCCTTCAGGGCCAGGCTGTCCTTGAGGGAAGCGCGGACATCCTTCTGATAATGCTCGGCCGTGATCAGTGCCATGAGCAGATGCCGATTCCGCAAAAGCCATTGCTGCAGCCCTGTCACGAAGTCCTTGGTCTCATGCACGCTGCCCGGAGCGGCATCGCCGCGTTGTAAGTGCAGAGCTTGAAATTCTCGAATGAACCGATCCATGGGTTCGAAAACGGCTTCCTCGAACAATTGCGCTTTCGACTTGAAGTGCCGAAACAGCAAGACCTCGCTCACTTCCGCACGTGCAGCGATCTCGCGAGTCGCAGTGCCTGCGTAACCCCGTTCCGAGAACAGTTCACGAGCGGCAGTCAGAATGAGCTCGCGCACGACGCCGCGTGCGCGCCATGTGCGTTTTCGGGTCGGTTCCGTGGCGGCCATAGGGGAGAAATTTTCTTGTGAAGCCACGGGCAACGCTGTCACGAAACCTCGCTGCGTGCAAATGCGCCCGCGCGAGACGCCGCGAGCTCCTAACCGATGGCATAGCCGCCATCGACGGGTAGCAACGCACCCGTGATGTAACTCGATGCGGGGCTCGCCAGAAACAGGATCGCCTGCGCCAACTCCTCGGGTGAAGCCATGCGACCCAGCGGCACACGACCGGGCGCAATCATGATCGGCCCCCGCGTCGTGACGCCCGCGCTGCGTAGCTTGCGCGAGCCTTCGGTATCGGTGCCGCCCGGCAGAATGGCGTTGACGCGAATCTTGTCCGGCGCGAACTCGACGGCGGAGGTCACCGTGAGTGCATTGACGC
>CBJNAT010000549.1:0-3002 GCA_966434585.1 uncultured Gammaproteobacteria bacterium
CGGCTGCGATTCGACGCCTTCGATCTGGACGAAGCGAATGCGCGGCTCACGCGCCAGGGCGAACCCGTCGCACTGCCGCCCAAAGCGTTAGCCGTGCTGTGTACGCTGGCGCGTCACCGCGGCAATCTCGTGACCAAGAACGATCTGCTGAATGCCGTCTGGGGTCATCAGCACGTCAGCGAGTCGCTGTTGAAGAGCGTCATCAGCGAAGTTCGTTCTGCATTGCAGGATGACGCCAAGCGCCCGCGCTACATCGAGACGGTGTCGCGCTTCGGCTACCGTTTCATCGGCAACGTTCTGCCCGAGCCTCCCCTTGCGGAACCAGAACGGGCAGTTCGCACGATCGTGGGCCGCACGGCCGCTCTCGAACGCATGCGTAGCGCCTGGCAGCTTGCGCAACGAGGCGAACGACGGTTGCTGTGGATTGCCGGCGAACCGGGGGTCGGCAAGACGACGCTGCTCGAGGCGTTCGTGAGCGAGCTCGGCCCCAAGGTGGCGGCGGTCACCCGCTGCGTCGAGCATTACAGTACGGGCGAGCCCTATATGCCGGTACTCGAAGTGCTGCGCGAGATCTGCCGCTACGAACCCGATCTCGTCGCGTTGATGCGGAGCATCGGTCCCACCTGGCTCATCCAGATGCCCTGGCTCCTGACCGAAGAGGACCGGGCCAGCTTGCATCGCGAGTTGGCCGGTGCACACCCGGACCGCATGATGCGCGAGCTGCGTGAGCTGATGGAGCGATTCACGGCCCGTCGTCCTATCGTCTTCATCCTCGAAGACATTCACTGGTGCGACCAAGGCACACTGCGGATCATGGAACAGTTCGCGCGCAACCCGCGCGGCGCGCCGATTCTCTGGATCGCCACGTTCCGTCTCACGCAAGTGATCGCGGAGAACCATCCGCTCCGGGAGCTGCGTCAGGAACTGCGTGCGCATCGCCTCTGCGAGGAGATCCTGCTCGACTGCTTTTCCGAAAGCGAAGTGCAGGACTTCCTCGCCAAGCGTCTGCCGCCCGGTATTCGTCCTTCCGAAGACTTCATCCGCCGACTGCACGCGCATACCGATGGCCTGCCGTTGTTCGTTGCCAACGTCACGGATGCACTGCTCGCGCAGGCGGAGAATGATCCCGCCGTTCTGCAGCGCTGGATGGAAGGCCAGTCCACGGCACGCTTGCCGGTGCCAGAAGATCTCGCTGGCGTCATCGAGAAGCATATCGCGCGCCTTGCACCCGAAGTACAGTCGCTCCTTGAAGCCGCGAGTGTTTGCGGCGTCGAGTTTCGTGCCGGCACCGTCGCGGATCTGCTCGGCCGCGAGGTTGAGTGGGTGCGTGAGCGCTGCGATCACCTCGTGCGCGCGCAGCTGTGGTTGCAGCAAGTCGCTATCTTGGATTTGCCGGACGGCAGCTTCGACGTGCGCTATGCGTTCGGCCACGCGCTGTATCAACACGTGTTCTACGAACGGATGGCGTTGTCGCAGCGAGTCCAGCATCACCGCAGCGCCGTGCGTTCCTTGCAAGCTAACCGGGTGGTGGGCGAGACGCTCGCTGTCGCGGAGCTCGCATCCCATCACGAGCGAGGTCGCGAGCATGTGCCTGCGATGCGCGCTTATGCGCTCGCTGCCGCCAGCGCGTTGTCGCACTTCGCTCCCAAAGATGCCGCGCATCTAGCGGCTCATGCATTGACACTGGCCGCGCGCTGTCCTGAAACGCCAGAGCGATTGGAGATCGAGTTGGCGCTCGAAGGCCATCGCGGGGCCGCAGCCGCGCAGATGCTCGGAGTGGCAGCGCCCGAAACTCGCGCTGCATTCGAACGCGCGCAGCGTCTATGCGATCGTCTACCGCAAACGCCGGCGCGCGCGATGACGCTCAACGGCCTAGGCTGGCTGCACTATGTACGTGGCGATTACGCAGAATCCATTGCGCTCGCGCGACGTCTCGAGGCGATCGCCACAGAGCACGACGATGTATTGCTGCTCGCGTTGGCCTGCAATCTCGTCGGGGTGACTCTGGTTAGCCAGGGCCAACTCGTGGAGGGCTGCGAGTACATGGAGCGCGGCATCGCGTACTGCGCCGAGAGCGGCCAAGAGCTGCGACGCACCGAATTGGTCATCGATCCCGAAGTCTCGATGCGCCTCAATGTCGCGATGCCGCTCGTCGATCGCGGTCTGGCCGACCGAGCACGCCTACATCACCGCCTCGGCGGCGAGCGAGCACATCGCCTGGGACAGCCGATGGCGATCATGCTGACCCACTGGGCTGGCGGCATGATCGAATGGCGGATGGGCAATCCAACCGGCGCGTTGCCACATGCGCAACGACTCGCTGAGTTCGTCGAACGCGTCGTACTGCCCCAGGGTTTCGGTCCCGCGCTGTGGCTTCGCGGACTGGCGGAAGCACACGCAGGCGATGCCGCCACCGGTTATCGGCACATCATCGAAGGTTACCAATGTCATGCGCGGCTCGGCATGTATGGCGGCTGCACGGAGGCACTCGGTTACGCCGCGGACGCATTGATCCTGCAAAACAAGTGGGTGGACGCCCAGCGGCAACTCGACGAAGCCTTCGCGCTCGCGGAACGGATTCAAGAGCCCTTCGCCTTGCCGGATCTATTGTTGATGCAATCGCGTGTCGCACTCGGCACGGGCGATTTGAGGCGAGCCTCCGAAGCGGCCCGCGGTGCACTCGATGAAGCGCGTAGGCAAGAAGCCAAGTCGCTCGAGTTGAAGGCGCTCACGGCTTTGTGTCGTCTGCAACCTGCCGATCGGAAGTGCGTGAGCGAGCTCAAAGCGGCGGTGGGCGCGATGAGAGAAGGGCTGGATACGCCCGTGGTGCAGCGTGCGAGGGAAGTGCTGGAAAGTAGAGGCTGAAAGCCTCGTCACCTCTCCCGGTTCCGGGAGAGGTCGACACGCACGTGGCGGGTGAGGGGAAGAGCGAAGCAATCGGAAGAAAGACCCTCACCCTAACCCTCGGCAACTGCTCCAAGCGTTGCTCTACCTCGTGCGTC
>CBJNAT010000550.1:0-2998 GCA_966434585.1 uncultured Gammaproteobacteria bacterium
CGCGCTTATCGTTGTCGATCGTGTTGATCGCAACCGGCCGACGCCACACGCGCACGACGTACTCGAGCACCCGCCGCGCTCGTTCAGGATCGAGACCGCGGCCGTCGGTGACGTGATCGTGAACCAGCTCGAGCCGCCCATCCACGTGCATGCGCGAAACTGCCACGGACGGTGCGCCGAAGCCGTACTTCGGTGCGAGCAATGCCTCGTGCAATGCCGGCAAATCGACTTCCTGTACGAGATAGGAGCCGTTGTTCTGACCCTTATAGCGAAATAGCTTAAGTTCTGTCGCAAGTTCGGCCGTCAGGTAATTACGGACGAACGAGAAGTCATCGTCCTGTGCCATGGTGCGTCGCGCAAAGTCGAGGCCATGCTTCTCGACCAGCTTCTCCCAGATGGAGAAGCCGAGATGGTATGGATTGGTCGACAAAGACACCCGATCGCCGCGCGCCGTCGGACGCACGACATCGGAGTGGCACTTCACGGCATCGAGATACGCTTCATGCGGTAGGAAATCCGCTTCACGCAACAGTCGCGCGTGCCAGTAGGAGGCCCATCCTTCGTTCATGATCTGGCAGGCGAACACGGGATAGAAATAGAACGACTCTTCGCGCACGGCGAGGAAGATGTCCCGTTCCCAGGGTTCCAGCTCCGGCGCGTACTGAGCGATGAACCACAGCAGATCCTTCTCGGGGTGCGGCGGCACCGGCGCGCGTTTCTGATGGAGATCCCTCTGCGGCTTGGCGGTGTCCGGGCCCAGTGCAGCGAATCGCTTCGCAAACTCGTCTTGCGATTGCGCGGCTTGCGGGTCGGCGACAATGTCCTCGTAACGAACACGGCGCAGTGCGAGATCGTTGTCGATGTGCTGTTCGAGTGAGAGTGCAGCATCGAGTACTGCCTCCACGCGCTCCAGACCGTGCTCCTGGATCGCCATGGCAATCTGACGCGCGTGCGCGGCCGCTTGCTCGACGATGTGTTCGCCGACTTGCGACTGGCTGCGCTTGAACAGCAGGTTGTTCGCGGAAAAGTCCGCATGGCCGAGCACGTGCGCCGTGACGAGCACGTTCTCCGCGGCGCTGTTCGTGCGGGCGAGATACGCGCGACCGGGATTTCCGGGAAACACCACCTCGAACAGCCGCGACAAACCCATACGGTGCTGTATCAGCTGGTAGATGTACCGGACGCCGAAGGACCAGTGCGGCATGCGTACCGGCAGGCCGTAGATTGCGATCTCCGTCATGAAACTGTCGGGTACGAGCTCGAACTCCACAGGGTGGTAATTCAGGCCCAAGCCCTTCGCAAGCTGTTCGATACGAGCGATGTGCAGGCGCCAGTCTTCGGTGCTCATTGCGACTCCCGTCATGCCGCTTGCTCACTGAAGAAGTGACGTACGGCCGCCCACACGTCCTCCGCGCTGCTGACACGGAAGGCGCCTGCGTGCGGGTACTCGCGTCCGACGTCCATGAACAACTTGCCGAGCTCGCTGTCGGGTGTGGAGCCGGATACCGCGGCCACTTCCAGGAAGCCGGAGTAGTTGCAATCTTTCAGCAAGTCACGCAACGCCGCTTCTGCCTGCGGCTGATCCGAGGGGAAGTTTTCGCCGTCGGAGGCATAGAACAGATACACGTTGTACTGACTGGGGCTGTAGCGCGCATCGACGATCTCGCGCACCTTCTTCAGTCCGGTCGATGCAACCGTGCCGCCCGCGCCGGTGACTTTGAAGAACTCTTCTTCCTGGAATTCCCACGCTTCGGATGTGTGCGCGACGAAGACGAGATCGAGGTGGCGATATTGACGTCGTAGGCCCTGGATAGCCCAGAAGAAAAAGGTCTTCGAGATTTGTCGCTCGCGCTCACCCATGCTGCCCGACACGTCGAGCAGCAGGAACACGACTGCTTGCGTGGCTGGATGCTCGCGCTTCGCAAGCTGGCGGAATCGTAGGTCGTCGTCGGTGAACGCGGGACTGTCGCCGCCGCTGGCTGTTTGCACACCGCGACGCTTGATGGACTCCTTGAGAGAGCGACGACGATCGAGGCGTGAACGCGCGCCGCGACGATCCCAACCCTCGCGTGTCCAGTCGTCGTCCTTCGCGCCGCCCTGCCGCGCTTCGAGGTTGGGCAGCTTCATCTCTTCCCACAGCCAATCGACGATGTCATCGACGCGGAATTCGAGTGTGTACTGAATGCCGCCGTCTTCGTTGCCGCCTTGATTGCTCTTCTCTTGTTGATCTTGGGGACGGCCGAGGCGATCGCCCGGTTTCGCATTGCCCTGACCGACGCCTTCCTGTTCCTGCGGTGGACGCAAGCGGAAGCGGTAATGCTCGAGCATGCGCACGGGTACGCGCACCGTGCTCGCGCCGCCCGAGAGAACGTCCGCGCCCGCCACGATTTGCGGCAGGTGCTGCCGGACGGCGTCACGAACCTTTTCGTTGTGACGGAGCCAGTCGCGTGCGCCGCGGGAGAAGAGGTCGTACCAGCCTGCTTCGCCTGGACCGCCACCCGAGATGTCGCTCATTGCCTACCTCGTCATGCGAGCGATGCGGCTCGCGTGAGGGCTACGGGCGACCGGCTACGGGCTACGCTCAGAAGCGGATGAGTCCGCTCTTCCTCACGCCCCAAGCCTCACGCCTCAAGCCCATTGTTTACTCCTGCGCCAACAGCGTCGTCACATAGCTCAGCGCTTCCTTCGCGCTGTGCTCGTCGTAACCATACTCCTTGATCAGGCGCTCCTGCACGGCCGAAATCTTCTTGCGGGCCTCATCGTCGGGACGCGCCGCCGAGGTGACGAGTCTCAGTACATCACGACGCTCCTCGAACAGATATTGTTCGATGGCCTCACGCATTCGCGCGTGGCTATTGAGCGTGAACTTCTCGCCGGCCTTGAAGGCGACCATCGCCTTGCGCACCACCTCTTGCCGATAGGTGAGCTTGCCGGACTCCGACACTTTGATCTTCTCTTCCACCGACCGCATGAAGCGCTCGTCCGCCGGTCGCGTCTC
>CBJNAT010000551.1:0-2994 GCA_966434585.1 uncultured Gammaproteobacteria bacterium
CCTCGGCTCGAGAGCAGCAGGATGCGCCTACACAGCAGCTCTGAGCGCGGCGATGCGTTCCTCGAGCGGCGGATGCGTCATGAACAACCGCTTGATCCCTGTGCTAAGCGCGCCATTGATGCCGAACGTCGCCAACCGCTCCGGCAATGCTCCTGCATGACCACGCCGCAGGCGTTCGAGCGCGGCGATCATCGCGCTGCGACCGGCAAGGGCAGCCCCGCCGGCATCGGCGCGGAACTCACGCCGCCGGGAGAACCACATCACAATCATGCTGGCGAGAATGCCGAGCACCAGCTCAGTGACGATGACCGTGACCAGATAGGCCGGGCCGTGGCCTCGTTCGGTCTTGAACACGACCCGATCCACCGTGTGTCCGATGACACGTGACAGGAAGATCACGAAGGTATTCACGACGCCCTGGATCAACGCAAGCGTAACCATGTCGCCGTTCGCCACATGGCTGACCTCATGTGCGAGCACCGCTTCCACTTCTTCCTGGCGCATATTGTTGAGCAGCCCAGTGCTCACTGCGACGAGCGCGTTGTCGCGCCGTGCACCGGTGGCAAATGCATTCATCTCGGGCGAATCGAAGATACCCACCTCCGGCATGCCAATGCCGGCTTCCTTCGCCTGTCGGTGCACCAGTTCGACCAACCAGGTCTCCGCCGCAGTTCGTGGTTGATCGATCACACGCACGCCCATCATGCGCTTGGCCGACCACTTGGATATGGCTAGCGAAATGAACGAGCCGGCGAAACCGAAGACCGAGGCGAAGATGAGCAATGCGCCCAGGTTCAGGCCGGTGCCCTGCTCGTCGAGGATCTGGTCTACGCCGAGCAGTCGCAGCGTGACGCTGAGGACAAGAACGATCGCAAGGTTAGTGGCCAGGAACAGCAATATTCGCTTCATTGACGATCCTCAAACTCATATGAGACGCCACGTTGAATGGGTGCCCGGCCCGCGTCCGCAAGGCTGATCCACGATGCAGAGCGTGTGATTAGACGATCCACGACGAAGTTGGTTTCGTCTGTGGCGAATGAAGACGGGTAGGAGAGGCCGGCGCGAGAAGGGAGCGCCCGAAACATGGGCTCGCTGGGAGAAGCAGCTCAGTCGTCGTCGCGATCGGAATAGTCGTCGTCTTCGTCGTCGTCGTCCCAGTCGTCGTCCTCGTCTTCATCCCAATCGTCGTCCTCGTCTTCTTCTTCTTCCTCGAGGTCGATCTCTTCGTCCTCGTCGTCCTCGTCGATGTCATCTGACCAGCCTTCCGGCTTCTCGGAGAGTTCGAGGTCGAGCTCGTGCCACGTGTCGAGATCGATTTCCTCGATGTCCCCGTTCTCGTACTGGATCTCCACGATCTCCTCGTCCGGATCGACCGACAGAACCTGGAAGACCTCGTTTTCTTCGAGATCCTCGTACCACTTGCCCGCGACCGGGTCGTAGTCTCTACCCACGTGACACCTCGAACACTTCGCAATCGGCCGAACTCAAGAACGGATACTTGCAGGCGGACGGATATTAGGGTGTGGCCGATGGTGCAGGCAACAGAACGTGCAGACGTTCGCACGCTCATGTTGCGGCTGTTACATGCGGCGGACACGTGCCCCCGAACTGCTAGACTCTTGCCCGCCGTCACCGATCAACGGCGCTCACCTTTGCATCCCGCGCATCAAACGCACGAACGAGTCGATGGCTCCATGTCCGCGCACGATGAAACGAAGAATCCGCTGACCCAGGCGCGACGCGTCGTCATCAAAGTGGGCTCGGCGCTCCTGGTGGACGGCAGTTCCGGTCGATTGAATCACGCCTGGTTAGCGACGCTGGCAGAGGACATCGGGTTCTTGCGTGCGCGGGGGCAGGAAGTCGTGCTCGTGTCCTCGGGCGCGATCGCGCTCGGCCGTCGCGCGCTCAAGCTGCCGAGCGGTCGGTTGAAGCTCGACGAGAGCCAGGCGGCGGCGGCCGTGGGGCAGATCAATCTGGCACACGCATGGAAGGAAGTGCTCGAGCCGCACGGCTCACCGGTCGCGCAGATTCTCCTCACATTCGGCGATACCGAGCAGCGCCGCCGCTATCTGAATGCCCGCAATACCGTCGGTACGCTGTTGCGCCTCGGGTCGGTGCCCGTCATCAATGAGAACGATACCGTCGCCACTGCCGAGATCCGCTATGGCGACAATGATCGCCTGGCCGCACGTGTGGCACAGATGATCAGTGCCGACTGTCTCGTGCTGCTGTCGGACATCGACGGGCTTTACACCGCCGACCCAACGCGAGATGCAACCGCACAGTTCATTCCAGAAGTGCGAGCGATCACGCCGGATATAGAGCGCATGGCGGGTGGCGCCAGCTCAGACGTGGGCTCCGGCGGCATGGCCACCAAGATCGCAGCGGCGAAGATCGCAATCGGAGCGGGCTGTCATATGTCCGTTTCGTTGGGGCGCGACGCTCATCCGGTACGCCGACTCGAGGAAGGTGCCCGTTGCACATGGTTCTATCCCAGCGCTAATCCCATCACGGTGCGTAAGCAATGGATCGCCGGCTCGCTGCAACCGGCCGGCGAGGTGGTCCTCGATGCGGGCGCTGTCGCCGCGTTGCGTGGGGGCGCCAGTCTCCTGCCCGCGGGAGTTCGGAAGGTCTCGGGGCGCTTCGATCGAGGCGACGCGCTGATCGTCCGGGGTCCGGACGGCGCGGAGGTTGCGCGCGGCCTGTCCGCGTACTCCAGCTCGGATGCCGAACGCATCCGAGGGCGAAAATCCGCCGAGATTGAGGTGCTGCTGGGATTTCGCGGGCGGGACGAGTTGATTCATAGGGATGATTTGGTGATTACTGCAGTCGGCTAGTCAGCTAGTCGCCGGGTAGAAGTCGGCTAGCTAGCTAGTCGGCTAGTCTGCTAGCCAGAGATGCATCGCTCTGACTCTGGCTAGCCGACTAGCCGACTAGCCGACTAGTCAGCGAGCCGACCGGCTGCCCTACAATGCCCGCCTCCACCGCTACCGG